>CALMPQ010000085.1 GCA_937872005.1 uncultured Propioniciclava sp. | reverse complement strand
CACGAACTCACCGATGACCGGCGCCCCGGGGATCTCCCCGGCCAGCAGCAGCCCGCCCGAGGTCTGGGCGTCGGCCAGCAGCACCAACTCGTCGTCATCGACCGCAGCCGACAGGTGTGGACGCACCCAGTCCAGGTTGCGGCGCGACCCGCCCGGCACGAAGCCCGCCGCCAGCGACTCACGCGCGCCGGCCAAATAGGGAACCGCCGCCGCCGACACCACCGCGGTCACCCCCGAGGTGCGCGCCATCTTGTACAGGTGGCCGAGCAGCCCGAAGCCCGTGACGTCGGTCGCCGCGCGGATCCCGGCCTCCAGCGCAGCCGCAGCCGCCCGGTCGTTCAACGTGGCCATCGACTCCACCGCGTGCGGGAACACCTCACCCGTCGCCTTGTGCCGGTTGTTCAGCACGCCCACGCCGAGCGGCTTGGTCAAGGAAATCGGCGCCCCAACAGACGCCGCGTCGTTGCGCAACAACCGATCCGACGCTCCGACCCCCGTCACCGCCAGCCCGTAGGTCGGCTCGGGGTTGTCGATCGAGTGCCCACCCGCCAGCGGCACCCCGGCGGCTGCGCACACGTCGAGCCCGCCCCGCAGCACCTGGGACGCCAGCTCCGTCGGCAGCACCCCCCGCGGCCAGCCGAGCAGGTTGATCGCCAGCACCGGCGTGCCGCCCATGGCGTAGACATCCGAGAGCGCGTTGGCCGCCGCGATGCGGCCCCAGTCGTAGGCGTCGTCGACGACGGGCGTGAAGAAGTCGGCCGTCGAGATCGCGACCGTCCCGTCGGCGCCGATCCGCACCGCCGCCGCGTCGTCCCCGTCGTCGAGCCCCACGACGAGGTCAGGGTGGAGCACCCCGGTCAACCCCGAGACCATCTCCTCGAGTTCCCCGGGCGGGATCTTGCAGGCGCAGCCGCCGCCATGCGCGTACTGGGTCAGCCGAAGGGTGTCGGTCATGTCCGCTAGTCTCGCACCCGCAGGGAGGCGTATGGGTTCCTGGTGGGCCCCCCGGTCTTCAACACCGGTGAGGTCGAGTACCTCGGCCTGGCGGGTTCGATTCCCGTCCGCCTCCGCCAAGCACTCGAGCCAGGAGGGGCCGTGGACGACCGCCGACGCATCCCGCGCACCGACACCGTGCTGGCCGACCCGCGGCTCGTCGCCGCCGCCCAGACCCATGGCCGCCACCGCGTCAAGGCCGCCGTCGTCGGCGCCCAGCAGCGCGCCCGGTCGGGAGAACTCCCTCCCGAACACGTCCCGGACGCCGCCCTCGCCGCACTGCGCCCACCCAGCTCCCTGCGCCCGGTGCTCAACGCCACCGGCGTGGTCGTGCACACCAACCTGGGTCGCGCCCCGCTCTCGCAGGCCGCGATCGACGCTGTCGTCGATGCCGCGGGCCACACCGACCTCGAATTCGACCTCACCACGGGACGCCGTGGCCGCCGCGGCGCCGGCGTCGAGGCCGCCCTGCTCGAGGCCGTCCCCCATGCCGAAGCAGCGCTGGTCGTCAACAACGGCGCCGCCGCCCTCGTGCTCGCCACCACGGCCCTCGCGTCCGGCCGCGAGGTCGTGGTCTCCCGGGGTGAACTCGTCGAGATCGGCGCGGGTTTCCGGCTGCCCGACCTCATCGCGTCCACGGGCGCGCGGCTGCGCGAGGTCGGCACCACCAACCGCACGCACCTCGCCGATTACACCGGCGCGGTCGGCCCCGCCACCGGCTGCGTGCTCAAGGTGCACCCCAGCAACTTCCGCGTCGAAGGGTTCACGTCGGGCGTGGACATCGCCGAACTCGCCGCCCTCGACACCCCCCTCGTCGTCGACCTCGGCTCGGGCCTGCTCGCGCCCGACCCCGCCCTGCCCGACGAGCCGGACGCCGCCACCGCCCTCGCCGCCGGCGCCACCGTCGTGACTGCCTCGGGCGACAAGCTCCTCGGCGGCCCCCAAGCCGGCCTCCTCCTCGGCAAGGCCGACGCCATCGAGCGCCTGCGCAGCCACCCGCTGGCCCGCGCGCTGCGCGTCGACAAGCTCGCCCTCGCCGCGCTCGAGGCCACGCTCACCGGCCCCACCCCGCCCGTGACGCGCGCCCGCCGCCTCACCCCCGACGACTACCGCACCCGCACCGAAGCCCTCGCCGCCCGCGTCGGCGGTACCGTCGTCGACACCGAAGGACGGGTCGGCGGCGGGGGAGCGCCGGGCGTCCCCCTGCCGGGGCTGGCGGTCGCCCTGCCCGGGCCACCCGACCCGATCGCCACCGCCCTGCGCACGGGCGACCCGGCCGTCGTCGCCCGCGTCGACGCCGGCGCCTGCCTGGTCGACCTGCGCTGCATCGATCCGCGCGACGACGAGCGGCTCGCGACCGCCATCGAGGTGGCCCTGCGGTGAGGGTCATCGCCACCGCCGGGCACGTCGACCACGGCAAGTCGACGCTCGTGCGCGCGCTGACGGGCACCGACCCCGACCGCTGGGCCGAGGAGCACCGCCGCGGCCTCACCATCGACCTCGGCTACGCCTGGACGACCCTGCCCACCGGCGAGACCCTCGCCTTCGTCGACGTGCCCGGGCACCAGCGGTTCATCGCCAACATGCTCGCCGGGCTCGGCCCGGCCCCGGGCGTGCTCTTCGTCGTGGCCGCCGACGAGGGTTGGCGGCAGCAGTCGACCGAGCACTTCACGGCAGTCCGGGCGCTCGGCATCGAGCACATCGTGGTCGCCGTCACGCGCATTGACCTCGCCGACCCCGGCCCGGCGGCCGCCCAAGCACGCCAACACCTGGGCAACGTCCCCATCGTTCCGGTCTCGGCGCACACCGGTCACGGCCTGGACGCCCTGCGGGCCGCCCTCGCCACCCTCGGCGAGGCCCTGCCGACGCCGGTCACCACCGGCCGCGTCCGGCTCTGGGTCGACCGGGTCTTCACGCTGAAGGGGCCGGGCACGGTGGCGACCGGCACCCTCGAATCCGGCCGGATCGCGGTGGGGGTCACCCTCACCTTGGTCCGCGCCCCGGGCGCAGCCCAAGCCATCGTTCGAGGGCTCCAGTCCTTGGGCGAGCCGCGGGCGACTGTCGACGGGGTCGCCCGAATCGCGATCAACCTGCGCGGCGTCACCACCGACGACCTCGCCCGCGGCGACACGCTCCTCACGCCCGACGCGTGGCACCTCACCACCACCGTCGACGCCCGCCTCACCGACGCGTCCGACGTGCCCGAGCACGTCACCGCCCACGTCGGCACCGCAGGCGTCCCCGTCCGCGTCCGTCCCCTCGGTGGGGACGCCGTCCGCCTCAGCTGGGCACACCCCCTGCCCCTGCAGGCGGGGGACCGCCTCGTGCTGCGCGACCCCGGCCAGCACCGGATCGTGTCGGGTGCACTCGTGCTGGACGCCGACCCACCCGCCCTGCGTCGGCGCGGGGATGCGGCGCGTCGGGCCGCGGACCTCGCCGGTCGGGACGGCCGGCTCGACGTGGCGACCGAGGTGGCCCGGCGCGGCTGGGTGCATGCCGCCGACCTCGTGGCGCTCGGCGCCGACCCGGGCGGCCTGGCGGCACGGGGGGTGCGCCGGGAGGGAGAGATCCTAGATCGG
>CALMPQ010000084.1 GCA_937872005.1 uncultured Propioniciclava sp. | reverse complement strand
GTCTTCGCGATCAAGGCGGCCGTGTTCCCGCTGTCGGCCTGGCTGCCCGACTCCTACCCGACGGCACCGGCGCCCGTCACCGCGGTCTTCGCGGGGTTGCTCACCAAGGTGGGTGTGTACGCGATCCTGCGCACCCAGACGCTGATCTTCCCGCACAAGCCGCTCACCGAACTGCTGCTGTGGATCGCCCTGCTCACCATGATCGTCGGCATCCTCGGGGCCATCGCCCAAGCCGACATCAAGCGTCTGTTGTCGTTCACGCTGGTCAGTCACATCGGCTACATGGTGATGGGCATCGGGCTGGCCACGATCGAGGGCTTGGCCGGCGCGATCTACTACACCGCGCACCACATCACCATCCAGGCGACGCTGTTCCTGGTGGCGGGCCTCATCCAACGCGTCGGCGGCAGCAGCAACCTCGACCGGCTCAGCGGCCTCATGACCACGTCGCCCCTGCTGGCCGCGCTGTTCATCGTGCCCGGCATGAACCTGGCGGGCATCCCGCCGTTCTCGGGTTTCATCGGCAAGCTCGGCCTGCTCAGCGCCGGCGTCCGCGTCGGGACGCCCCTGGCCCTGGCCCTCGTCGCCGCCAGCGTCGTGACGAGCCTGCTGACGCTCTACGCGATCGCGAAGGTCTGGAACCGTGCGTTCTGGGGCACGCCCATCGCGTTCACGGCCGAGGACGACGAGGGAGAGGTCGACGTGTACCCGGGGCGTCCCATGCCGGGGGTCATGGTCGGCGCCACACTGGCCCTGATCGCGTTCAGCCTGCTGCTCACCTTCGTGGCCGGCCCCTTCTACGCCTACACGCACAACGCGGCGGCCACCCTGCTCGATGGGGCGTACGCCCGTGCCGTCATCGGGGAGGTGGTCCCGTGACCGAGACCGAGAATCGGAGGACCCGCATCCGGCTGCGCTGGCAGCCCCGCCAGGTGGTCGTCCTGACGGTGGTGTGGCTGGTGCTGTGGGGCCAAGTGAACCTCGTGACCCTCGTCGGTGGCGTCCTCGTGGGGATCCTGGTGACGATCATCTTCCCGCTGCTGCCGATCGAGTGGGGCGGACGCCTCCGCCCCTGGGGTGCCGTCGTCCTGCTCGCGCACCTGCTCAAGGACCTCGCCGTCGCCTCCTTCCGGTTGGCCGTGTTCGCGTTCGGGCGGGACATGCCGAGCCCCGGCATCGTACGCATCGACCTGCGCTCGGATTCCGACCTCTACCAGGTCAACACCGCCGAACTCGTCTCGGTCGTGCCCGGGACGATCGTCGTCGACGCCCGGCGACGCAGCCGCGTGCTGTACCTGCACGTGTTCGACATGCCCCACGAACAGACCCGCGACGAGGTCGTCGCCGACACCCTCGCCCTCGAGAAGCGCGTCGTGCGAGCGCTCGGCTCGAAGGCCGAGTACGCATCGCTCGACCGGGAAACGCCCCGCGACGAGCCGCAGTTCAAGGAGGTGACGTGACGTGCTGGAGACCATCACCTTCGGTCTGATCGTGGCCGCCGGCGCCATCCTGATCATCTCGGCCATGATGGCCCTGTACCGCCTCGCGATCGGTCCGACGGGGCTCGACCGCGGTGTGGCCTCCGATGTGGTCCTGGCGGTGCTGATCGCGAGCATCTGCCTGCACGCGATCGTGACGCGCACCTCGGTGGGCCTCATCGTCATCCTGGTCCTCTCGCTGGTCGGGTTCACCAGCGCCGTGGGCCTGGCCCGGCTGATCACCGGTGCGTCCGCTCGCGAGCGGCGGTTCCTCGAGGCGGAGGCGCGCGCCGCGCACGAGGCACGCCAACGCGTTGAGCGGGAGCGCGCCGAACGCGAGCTGACCGTCCAGGAGCGCGCCGAGCGCGAGTTGGCCGAACAGGCGGGGGAGGAGCTGTGATGGACGCCGTGCTCGACCTCGTGGGTGCCCTGTTCCTGCTGCTGGGCACCCTGTTCTGCCTGGCCGCTGTCGTGGGCGTCGTCCGCTTCCCCGACGTGCTGACGCGCCTGCACGCCGCGACCAAGCCGCAGGTGTTCGGTCTGGTGCTGATCCTCACCGGCGTCGCGCTCACCCTGCGCACCTGGCATGTCGGGGTGCTGGCGGCCTTCACCATCGGCCTCCAGATCCTGACCGCGCCGGTGTCGGGCCACATGCTGGCGCGAACGGCCTACCGCACCGACCAGTGGGACGACCAGCACGCCGTCATGGACGAGCTCGGTGAGGACCTCGAGGCCGCCGGGTTCACCAACATCCTCGACGAGGAGACGGGGACGCCGCCCTCACGCGAGCAGGCGGGCTGAGGGCGCCTCGTTTACGATGGGGGCGCCATGACTGTTGACGCACACACCAGCCCCGAGTCGTTGTTCAGCCGACTCGAGCCCCTGCTCGCCCGGGTGGGCAAGCCCATCCAGTACGTCGGTGGTGAGGTCAACTCCATCAGCAAGGCGTGGGACGCCACCGACGTCCGTTGGGCGTTGATGTACCCCGACGCCTACGAGATCGGCCAGCCCAACCAGGGCATCGCGATCCTGTACGAGATCCTCAACGAGCGCGACTGGATCCTCGCCGAGCGGACCTACTCGATCTGGCCCGACCTGGCCGGGCTGATGCGCGCCGCCGGTGTGCCGCAGTTCACGCTCGACAACCACCGCGCCGTGCGGGCGTTCGACGTGCTCGGCATCTCGTTCTCGACCGAGCTGGGCTACACCAACATGCTCGCCGCGATCGACCTGGCGGGCATCCCCCTGCACGCGGTCGACCGCGGCCTGCACGACCCGCTGGTCATCGCCGGCGGGCACGCGGCCTTCAATCCCGAGCCGATCGCGGACTTCATCGACGGCGCGGTCATCGGCGATGGCGAGGAGGCCTCGCTGCGCATCTCCGAGATCATCCGGGCGTGGAAGGCCGACGACCGCCAGGGCGGGCGTGCCGGCCTGCTGCAGCGGTTGGCGTCCGACGGCGTGGTGTACGTGCCGCGGTTCTACGACGTCACCTACCTGCCCGACGGGCGCATCCAGCGCGTCGCGCCGAACCGGCCCGGCGTCCCGTTCAGCGTGGCCAAGCACACGCTGATGGACCTCGACGCGTGGCCCTACCCGAAGGCGCCGATCGTGCCGATCGCCGAGACGGTGCACGAGCGCTACTCGGTCGAGATCTTCCGCGGGTGCACGCGTGGCTGCCGGTTCTGCCAGGCGGGCATGATCACCCGGCCGGTGCGCGAGCGCAACATCGAGACGATCGGGACGATGGTCGCGGGCGGCCTGGAGGCGACGGGTCTGGAGGAGGTGGGGCTGTTGTCGTTGTCGTCGGCCGACCACTCCGAGATCGCCGACGTCACCAAGGAGCTCGCCGACCGCTACGACGGCTCGAACGTGTCGCTGTCGCTGCCGTCGACCCGCGTCGATGCGTTCAACATCGACCTCGCCAACGAGCTCTCGCGCAACGGGCGCCGCTCGGGCCTGACCTTCGCGCCCGAGGGCGGCTCGGAGCGCATGCGCAAGGTGATCAACAAGATGGTCACCGAGGACGACCTGATCCAGACCGTCGCCACCGCGTTCGGCAACGGCTGGCGCAACGTGAAGCTGTACTTCATGTGCGGCCTGCCCACCGAGACCGACGAGGACGTGCTCGCGATCGCCGACATGGCCGCGCGCGTCATCGAGACGGGGCGCGAGGCCGCCGGCACCCGCGACATCCGCTGCACGGTGTCGATCGGCGGGTTCGTGCCGAAGCCGCACACGCCGTTCCAGTGGGCGGCGCAGGCCTCGGCCGAGACGATCGACGCGCGCCTGTTCGCGCTGCGCGACAAGATCCGGGCCGACAAGAAGTACGGTCGCGCGATCGGCATGCGTTACCACGACGGGCGCCCCGGCATCATCGAGGGACTGCTGTCGCGCGGCGACCGCCGCGTCGGCGCGGTGATCGAGGAGGCGTGGCGCCAGGGCGGACAGTTCGACGGCTGGAGCGAGCACTTCAGCTACGACCGCTGGGTGGCCGCGTGCGAGACCGCGCTGGCCGGCACGGGGGTCGACCTCGACTGGTACACCACCCGCGAGCGCGAGTACGCCGAGGTGCTGCCCTGGGACCACCTCGACTCGGGCCTCGACCGCGACTGGCTGTGGGAGGACTGGCAGGACGCGTTGGACGAGCAGCCCGTCGAGGACTGCCGTTGGACGCCCTGCTACGACTGCGGCGTCTGCCCGCAGATGGATACCGAGATCCAGATCGGGCCCACGGGCAAGCACCTGCTGCCGATCACGCCGGTGGTGCGCTGACGTGGTCGACCGGTTGCCGGCGGCCGTGCTGTTCGACTTCGACGGCACGCTCGTCGACTCGGAGACGCTCTGGGAAGAGGTCGAGCGTGCCTACGCGCGCGAACTCGGCGGCGAGCTGCCCGACGACTACCACGAGCAGACCATCGGCGGCACCATCGAGCGCACGTCGGCCTACATCGTCGCCACCGTGGGATCGGACGCCGACCCCCGCGACGTGGCCGCCGAGCTGTGGCGGCGGATGAAGGAGGCGGTGCGCACCCAGCCCATCCGCTGGCTGCCCGGCGCGCGGGAGTTGCTGGAGGCCGTCGTGGCCGCGGGGATCCCGCGCGCGCTGGTCTCCTCGGGGCACCGGCACTACCTGGACGTCACCGTCGACCGCCTCCCGTCCGGGACGTTCGACGTCGTGGTGGGCGGGGACGAGGTGCAGCACAACAAGCCGCACCCCGACCCGTACCTGCGGGCCTGCGCCCTGCTCGGGGTGGACCCCCGGCAGGCCCTGGTGCTGGAGGACTCGGCGTCCGGGGCGGCATCGGGCAACGCGGCCGGGTGCGCCGTCGTCGTGGTGCCCTCGTTGCCGGGCTCGGTGCCCGAGGCGCCCCGTCGAGTGCTGCGGGAGACCTGGGTCGGGTTGGGCTTGGCCGACCTCGCGGGGCTAGCCCGTGACCGACAGCCCGAACTGAGCCAGGAGGGCTGACCCGACGTAGGTGCCGACGAACACGAAGACGGCGGTGATCGCGACGCGCCACGACGTCTTCGACAGGTCGACGAGCCGGTCGGCCACCGAGATGCCCGCGAAGGCCAGCACCGGGGTGGTGATCGACAGGAAGTCGACGGCCGCGATCGCCTCGACGAAGCCGGGCACGGCCAGGCAGGCGACCAGGCTCGTCAGCGACACCCAGCCGAGCACCGGGAACTCGGCGATCGCCTTGACCGGGAACCGCTTCATCGCGTGCCCGATCGCGACGCCGGCCATGCTGAACAGCCACAGCGAGGCCAGCCCGGCGAACGTCATCGCCGTGATCGGGGTCACGCGGGCGCCGAACCACATCTTGAGCTGCTGGGTGAACAGGATGCCGGCGACGCTGAGCAGCAGCACGGCCGCCGACACGAGCAGGTCGCGGCGCAGGGTGCCGCCGAAGGCGCGGCCGTCCTCCTCGCTGGCGGGGAGGGGGAGGGTCTGCTCGCTCATCGGGTCGCTCCTTGGCCGCGGCGGGTGGTGAGGCGCTGCCAGGCGTTGTACATCGCGCGCTGGAGCGGGACGGCGAGGAACACCATCGTGTAGGTGCCCAGGAAGCTCGACAGCAGCTGCGAGGCCGCCGCGAACGAGCGGATGGTGTCGGCCTGGTCGGGCACGGTCGCCACCAGCGTCGAGCTCGCCGCCGTCATCATGGACGCCGACCCCATGCCCGACGCCATTGCCAAGGCGCGCACGTCGAAGCCGAAGGCGAGCAACACCGGCGCGAACGCGCTGAAGAAGATGGCGCCGAACAGCGTGCCGATCAGGTAGATCGACAGGACGCCGCGGCCCTCGTCGGACTGCAGGCCGTACTTCTCGGAGATGTAGGCCAACTCGCCCTCGCGGCCCAGGCCCAGGGTCGAGCCGATCGCCGCGCGCTTCAGCCCGAGAGCCAGCGCGACGGGCAGGCCCAGCAGGACGGTACCGAGGTTGCCGAGCTCCTGAAGCAGGAACACCCAGCCGATCGACAGGATCTCGCCGAGCTTGGGGGCGACGTCGGCGCCGTAGCGGGCCATCAGCGGCAGCATGATCAGGATCAGGTACTTGCCCGAGAAGTGCACGTTGGCGGGGGAGTAGATGCGCTTGAGGATGCCCTTGCGCCACGCGGGGATGCCGAAAACCATGCCGAGGATCACCGCCCACACCAGTGGCAGGATCGAGATGGTGATCGACCCGATCGGCACGGTCCTGAAGCCGATCAGCTCCGAGACGGCGACGATGGCCCACGCGAACGCGACCAGCAGGACGAAGTCGAGGCGACGGCGTCCGGCCTCGGCGGGTGGGGCGGCGGCGGTGCTCACGCGGTGGTGTCCTTCCCGAGCAGGGTGTCGATCTGGGCTTCGTACTCGGCGAACGAGCGGCGGGGGCGGTCGGGCAGGTGCGGGCCGAGGCGGGAGAGGGCGTCCGCGACGAGGGCCGGCACGTTCTCGAGCACGTGCGTCGGGTCGGCCAGGTAGAAGTCGTTGCCGTGGATGCGCCCGGTGAACCCACCGTAGCTGAGCTGGGCGGTCGGCAGCATGAAGGCGAGGTCACCGGCGTCCCCGGCCGCGGCGATGGCGCCCCGGTCGGCGATCAGGTGGGTGATCGTCGGGTCGGCCTCGAAGGCCTCACGGAAGGCCTCGTTCATGCTGCGGTCCTGCACGAAGGGCAGGTAGCCCATGCGGGTGCGCACGGACGCCGTGCCGCCCAGCGCGGCGGCGCAGCCGTGGGCGGCCCGGTCGATGCGGGCGGCCATGTCGACGAGGTAGTCGGTGTCGGTCGACCGCAGGTCGGTGGAGACCGTCACCTCGTGCGGGACGACGTTGGTGGTCATGTCGGTGGCGAGGATGACGGGGTTCATCCGGGCGAAGACGTCCTCGCGGAGCTGCTGGCGCGACAAGCCGAGCGCGGTGGTGAACAGGGTCGCCATCGCGTAGGCGTTGGTGCCGCTGAACGGGTCGAACCCGGCGTGGGAGGCGACGCCGTGGAACGTGACGTCCTTGTACATGAAGCCCGCGAGGTCGCAGTTGATCTCGATGGTGGGCTCGGTGAAGTCCTCGCCGATGGCGTGCAGGCAGATCGCGAAGTCGATGTCGTCGAAGACGCCCAGCGCCATCGCCTCGGGCTTGCCACCCAGCCAGCTGATGGTGCCCCGCTCGATCATCGCCTGCCGGGCGTCGAGGTCGACGAACTCCTCGGCGGGCACGAACACGAACGCGAGATCGAAGGGCAGGTCGGCGTGGGCGCCGGTGGCCGCGTAGTGCGCGATGAGGGCGCAGGCGATGCCGACCTGGGTGTGGTGTCCGCAGGCGTGGACGGCGCCGGTGGCGGGGTCGGCGTCGGGGTGCGAGGGTGAGATCACGGCGTCCAGCTCGGCGACGATCGCGACGGTGCGATCCTTGCCGCGCGACAGGCGCAGGTCGAGGCCGGTGGTGCTGAACGCGGTCAGGTCGGCGTCGGTCAGGTGGGCGGCGATGAAGTCGCGCACGACGCGGTTGCTGTTCGTCTCCTGGTAGCCGAGCTCGGGTCGGGCCCAGAGTTCGTCGACGACGGCCTGGACGGCGGGGCGGTACTGCGCGAACTCCACGCGGCTTCCTCCTGGTCGGTGGTGGGGGACAAGGAAGATCATCGGTCTCGACCGTGGCTGCTGACCAGTGGTTCCCGGGTGTTGCAGACTGGGGGCCATGGCAGCCAAGGACCACTGGAAGGCCGACCCGCGCGATGTGCTGCGCGTCGGCACCGACTTCGACCTCGCGGCGCTCGACCGTGACAGCGCACCCGGGTGGTCGGGCGACAAGGCCGATGGGGAGGCGTACCTGCCCGAGCGCGGCGACGAGATGTCGGACCTGCAGGAGAAGCTGTTCGCCGAGGGCCGCGAGGGCGGGGCCCGGTCGGTGCTGCTGGTGCTGCAGGGTCTCGACACGGCGGGCAAGGGCGGCATCGTCCGGCACGTGCTGGGCATGGTCGACCCGCAGGGCGTCGCGTTGGCGTCGTTCGGCGTGCCGACCGAGGAGGAGCGCGCGCACCACTACCTGTGGCGCATCGAGAAGCGCCTGCCGCCGCCCGGGCGGATCGGGGTGTTCGACCGCTCGCACTACGAGGACGTGCTGGTGGTGCGGGTCGATTCGCTGGTGCCGGAGTCGGTGTGGCGCCCTCGGTACGAGGAGATCAACGCTTGGGAGAAGAAGCTCGTCGAGGGCGGCACGACGATCATCAAGGTGGCGCTGATGGTCTCCTACGAGGAGCAGGGCGAGCGGCTGATGGAGCGGCTCGAGCGGCCCGACAAGCACTGGAAGTTCAACCCCGGCGACATCGACACCCGCAGCAAGTGGCCGGCGTTCCAGGAGGCGTACGCCGACGTGTTCCGGCTGACGTCGACCGAGCACGCGCCGTGGTACGTCGTGCCGGCCGACAAGAAGTGGTACGCCCGGCTGGCGGTGACCGAGATCCTCGCCCGCACGCTGGAGGACCTCGACCCGCAGTGGCCGGTGGCCGACTTCGACGTGGAGGAGATGAAGAAGGCGCTGCTCGCGACTGGGGAGACGTCGTGAAGAAGCTGATCAATGCGCCCGCCGACGTCGTCGCCGAGGCGCTGGTCGGCTTCGAGCGGGCGCACGCCGGGCGCGTTCGGGTCGACCACGCCAACCGCTTGGTGCTGCGGGGTGACGCGCCGCGGCGCGGCAAGGTGGGGCTCGTCTCGGGCGGTGGGTCGGGCCACGAACCGCTGCACGCCGGCTTCGTCGGCCCGGGCATGCTGGACGCCGCGTGCTGCGGTGAGGTCTTCACGTCGCCCGTGCCTGACCAGGTCATCGCGGCGACGGCGGCCGTGGATGGCGGCGCGGGTGTGCTGCACATCGTGAAGAACTACACCGGCGACGTGATGAACTTCGAGATGGCGGCAGAGATGGTTGCTGCCGAGTCGGGGGTGCGCGTCGAGTCGGTCGTCACCGACGACGACGTCGCCGTGCAGGACTCGACCTGGACGGCCGGGCGCCGCGGCGTCGGCGTCACCGTGCTGCTGGAGAAGATCGCCGGGGCTGCCGCCGAGGAGGGCCGCGACCTCGACGCGGTGCTCGACGTGGCCCGCCGGGTGGCGGAGGGCGGCCGATCCATGGGCGTGGCCCTGACGTCGTGCACGGTGCCGCAGGCGGGGCGTCCGACCTTCGACCTGGGCGAGGACGAGATGGAGGTCGGCATGGGCATCCACGGTGAGCCCGGACGCCACCGCGTCCCGTTGTCGCCCGCGCGGGAGGTGGCCGAGATGCTGGTCGAACCGGTGCTGGCCGACCTCGACTTCACCGGCGGGCCCGCGATCGTGCTGCTCAACGGCATGGGTGGGACGCCGCTGCTCGAGCTCTACCTGATGTACGGCGAGGTGGCCGCGCTGCTGGAGAAGGCTGGGGTGACGGTGGCGCGAAACCTGGTCGGCAACTACATCACGTCGCTGGAGATGGCGGGGTGCTCGCTGACCGTGCTGGGGGCCGACGACGACCTGCTGCGGCTGTGGGACGCCCCCGTCGACACGCCCGGACTGCGCTGGGGGGCCTGATGGTGTCGCTGGGCGCCGCGGTGGCGTGGATGGCTGACTTCGCGGCGGTGGTGGCCGAGCACGAGGCCGAGTTGACAGACCTCGACCGGGCGATCGGGGACGCCGACCACGGCGCCAACATGGCACGGGGGATGGCGGCGGTGGCGGGGCTGGAACCGGGTGGCTTTGCGGATGCGGGGGAGTACCTGAAGAAGGTCGGCATGACGCTGGTGAGCACGGTGGGGGGAGCATCGGGCCCGTTGTACGGGACGTTCTTCCTGCGGTTCGCGGGGGCGCTCGGTTCGGGGCCCGGCGCGGCGCTGAAGGCGGGACTCGACGGCGTGCTGGCCCGGGGCAAGGCGTCGGTGGGTGACAAGACGTTGGTGGACGCGTTGGCGCCGGCGGTGTCGTCGTTCGAGTCGGCGCTGACCGACGGCGCGGGGGAGGACGTGGCCTGGGGCGTGGCGGCCGAGGCGGCGGAGTCCGGGTGCGAGGCGACGATCCCGCTCGTCGCGCGCAAGGGGCGGGCGTCGTACCTGGGCGAGCGCTCGGCCGGGCACCAGGACCCCGGCGCCACGAGCATGGCGCTGCTGCTCGGGTGCGCCGCGCGGACGTTGGCCTGAGCCGTGATCGGCATCGTGGTGGTGTCGCACAGCGCTGCGCTGGCCGACGCGGCGATCGCATTGGCGTTGGCGATGGTGCCCGAGGGGTCGCGCCCGGTGGTGCTGGCGGCTGCAGGGCTCCCTGATGGTGGGTTGGGGACCGATGCCGCCTCCGTCGCCGAGGCCGTGGGGGAGGCGGACGACGGCGAGGGCGTCCTGCTGCTGGTCGACCTGGGCAGCGCGGTGCTGTCGGCCGAGATGGGCCTGGAGTTCTGCTCGCCCGAGGTAGCCGCCCGGGCGGTGATCTCCGCGGCGCCCCTGGTGGAGGGGCTCGTGGCGGCGGTGGTCGCGGCGGCGTCCGGGGTGTCGGTGGCCGAGTGTGATGTGGCCGCCCGGCGCGGGTCGCTGGGCAAGGAGGAGCACCTGGGGGTCGGGGGCGCCGACACTCACCCTTGTCACGCAGGAGACGCGGGAGTT
>CALMPQ010000083.1 GCA_937872005.1 uncultured Propioniciclava sp. | reverse complement strand
ACCGACACGCAGACCCGCACACCTCCAAGCCCAGCACTTTCGAAACAGGTTCTAGTCAGAGGCGGTTCGTCCGGTCGAGGAACGCCACGCGCCAGTTCGTGATGCGCGTCTCGCCGAACAACCCGGCCTGGGCGAACGGGTCGCCGGCCGCGAACGCTTCGGCCTCCTCGCGGGTGTCGACGTCGAGGACGATCACGCTGCCCAGCGGCACCGTGCCGTCGTCACTCCACTTGGCGCCGGCCATGATGAGGCGGTCGGCGTTCTCGGTCAGGTAGGCGAGGTGGTCGGCGCGCGTCGCGACGCGGAGGTCCACGGAGTCGGGCCGATCAACCGTCTCGATCATGTAGGGCATGCGCCGCATCGTAGGAGGTCGAGGGCCACACCCCACTGGCTAGCATGGGCGACACCACCGCGAGAGGGGCATCGATGCCGAAGGTCAGCGAGATCACCATTCCCGTGCCGAACGACCCCACCGGTGAGGGCATGCCCGTCACCCTCTATCGCCCCGACCAGGGCATGGGGGCCGGCATCGTGCTGGTGCAGGAGATCTTCGGGCGCAGCGACTACATGCGCAGCCGCGCGAACGACCTCGCCGAACTCGGCTACCACGTTGTCCTGCCGCAGGTGTACTGGCGGATCGGCGCCGACACCATTCCTGAGGACACCCCCGACGCCCTGCAGATCGCGATGGGCCACGCCCAGCAGGTCGACTGGGACGCCGCCATCTCCGACCTCCGCACCGCCATCACCTGGCTGCGGGCCGACCCCGACAGCGAACACGCCGTTGCGCTCATGGGCTTCTGCTTCGGCGGTGGTCTGGCCTTCGCGACCCTCCAGGGCGCCCGCGGCGCCGAGCACGCCGACGCCTTGGTCAGCTACTACGGCTCGGCCCTGCCCAGCCTCGTCGACGGCGCGACGGTGCACGCGGCGTCCCTGCACCACTTCGGCGCGTCCGACGCGTTCATCCCCGCCGAGGCCGTCGCCCACATCCGCGAGGTCGTCGAGGCCGACGGCGCCGAGTTCCACCTCTGGGACGACGCGAACCACGCCTTCGACAATCCCTCCCCCGAGCTGGGATTCCACGATCCCCGCGCCTCGCGCGCGGCGTGGGAGGTCACCGTCGACTGGCTGGCCGAGCACCACCCGGTCTAGCCACGGTCAGCGCGGCTCGACCTGCGCGACCCTCTGGCCGGACGCCTTCCACGCCGAGAACCCGCCGTCGAGGTGGGCGACGGAGTCGAACCCCATGTCCTGCAGCGCCTTCGCGGTGAGCGCCGAGCGCCAGCCCGAGCCGCAATAGAGCACCAAGACCCGCCCGTCGTCGAGGGACGCCTTGTAGTAGGGGCTCTCCGGGTCGACCCAGAACTCCAGCATGCCGCGCGGCGCCTTGGACGCCCCGGGCACCATCCCCTCCCGCGCCAGTTCGCGCGGGTCGCGGATGTCGACGAACTGGTAGCCCGGGTCGTCCAGCAGCCCGACCGCCTCGTCGACGCTGATGTTGCGAATCTCTGCCCGCGCGGCCTCGACGAGGGACGCCGCGGGCGTGGTCAGCGGCGAGCCGGGTTCGCGAGCCATGGCGTGCTCAGCCCTTCAGGACCGCAGCGATGGACTCGCTGACGTAGCCCACGTTGTCGTCGTTCAACGCCGCTACGCAGATGCGGCCGGTGTCGGTGCCGTAGACGCCGAACTCGTTGCGCAGGCGCACCATCTGGTCCTTGGTGAGGCCCGAGAAGGAGAACATGCCGACCTGGTCGGTGATGTAGCTCATGTCCTGCTCCACGCCGGCGGCCTTGAGCCCCTCGACGAGCGCCGAGCGCATCGCCTTGATGCGGTCGCGCATCTCGCCGAGTTCCTCGACCCACTGCGCGCGCAACTCGTCGTCACCCAGCACGGTCTCGACCAGCGCGGCCCCGTGGGTCGGCGGGTTGGAGTAGTTGGTGCGGATCACGATCTTGACCTGCGACAGCACGCGCTTGGCCTCGTCGGCGTCGGCGCACACGATCGACAGGGCGCCCACGCGCTCGCCGTACAGCGAGAACGACTTGGAGAAGGACGTCGACACCAGGAACGACGGCACCCGCTCGGCGAACAGCCGGACGACCGCGCCGTCCTCCTCGATGCTCTTGCTGAAGCCCTGGTAGGCCATGTCGAGGAACGCGGTCAGGCCGCGCGCGTTCACCGCGTCGATCACGCGAGCCCAGTCCGCGGTGGAGATGTCGTAGCCGGTCGGGTTGTGGCAGCACGCGTGCAGCACGACGATCGTGCCCGGCTCGGCGGCTTCGAGGTCGGCGACCATGCCGTCGACGTCGACGCCCTTGGCCTCGGCGTCGTAGTAGCGGTACTTCTCAACCGTGAACCCGGCGCGGGTGAACAGCGCTTGGTGGTTCTCCCAGCTCGGGTTGCTGATGAGCACCTTCGCCTCGGGCGACACCTGGCGCAGGAAGTCGGCGCCGACCTTCAGGGCACCCGTGCCGCCCAGGGCCTGCACGGTGACGACGCGGTTCTCGGCCAGCAGCGGGGAGCCCTGGCCGAAGACCAGCTCCTTGACGTTGTCGTCGTAGGTCGGCAGGCCGTCGATGGCGAGGTAGCCCTTGGCCTTCGGCGACTCCGCGAGGCGGCGCTCGGCGGCCTCGACGCAGCGCAGCAGCGGCAGCTTGCCGGTCCCGTCCTGGTAGACGCCGACGCCGAGGTTGGCCTTGCGCGGGTTCGTGTCGGCCTTGAACTGCTCGGTGAGGCCGAGGATCGCGTCGGGGGGAGCCTGCTGGACGTTGCTGAACAAGGACATGGTGGACCGCCTTTCGTGCGCGGGAATCAGCGTAGTGGAGGGCGATCCAGCGCTCAGGCCGTCTCGTCCGGCGCGTCCGACCCGGGCTGCACCGTCCAGGACGGCGGCTCGTCGCGGCCCGCCTCCTCGTCGGCCTCCGCATCCTCAGCGGTGGCCTGCACGATGCCCTGGGCGTGGTGCACGGGGGCATAGACCGCGTACAGCTGCAGCGGCTCGTCGCCGGTGTTCTCGACGTCGTGCCAGACGCCGGCCGGCACCTGGATCGACCAGCCGTCCTCCACGTCCTGGCGGAACGTCACCTCGTCCTGGGTCGGGCCCATGCGGCACTCGCCCTTGCCGGCGTCGATGCGCAGGAACTGATCGGTCTCGGGGTGGACCTCGAGGCCGATCGAGCTCCCCACCGGGATCGACATCAGCGTGACCTGGAGGTACTTCCCGGTCCAGGCGACCGTGCGGTAGGTGGTGTTGTCGACCGTCGCGCCCTCGATGTCGAAGGCGTTCGGTTTCGGACCGTTGTCGATGATCTCCATGTCGTCCACCCTAGTCCGGATCAGATCCGCGGGTCGGCGGACGGGTCGACGCCGGTGACTTCCTCCATGGTGTCGGCGGCGTCGTCCACGTCAGCGTCCGAGGAGGCGACGAGGTCGGCGTACTCGGGGTTCTTGCTGATCCAGCGCTCCACGTAGGGGCACTGCGGGTCGACGAGATACCCCTCGCCCCGGATGTCGTCCAGCGCCGCCCGTACGAGCTCGCCGGCCAGACCGCGACCGCCGAAGCGCTCCTCGACGATGGTGTGCGGCAACGCGATGACGCCGTGCTCACCCACCTCGTAGTCGACCCAACCCGCCAGCTCGCCGTCGACGTGGATCTCGAAGCGGACCTCGTCCGTGTTCTTGGTGACCTCTGCCATGTCGCCAACGTAGTCGGATGCCCGAAAGCTGCGAAAGAGGGTGCCGAACTGTGACCTGCACTGAGCCTGAAGTGTCGCCCATTTCAACTAGAATCCCGCGCATGGCACTCACTCGGCGCACCCTCTTCGCCCTCGGTGGCGGGCTCGCTGCCACCACCGCCCTCGCAGCCTGCGGATCGAACACGGGCCGCAGCGCAGCGCCCTCCGCGCCGGCCGCCACCCCCGCCTCCCCTGCCGGGACGCCCGACCCCCAGGCTGGTCGTCCCCCGCTGGCGCAGTGGTACCACAAGTACGGCGAGGACGGGGTCGAGCAGGCCGTCAAGAAGTGGGCCGGGGAGTACCCGGGCGCCGAGGTGTCGGTGAACTGGGTGCTGGCCGACTACGAAAAGACGCTGTCGGCGGCGCTCCTGACCGCCTCCGCCCCCGATGTGTTCGAGTACGCCAACGGGCCGACCCTCGACATGATCAAGGCCGGCCAGGTCACCGACCTGACCGACACGATCGGGGCCGCCCGGGGTGACTTCACCCCCTCGGTGCTGGAGCGCCTCACCTACCAGGACAAGGTGTGGGCGATCCCGCAGACCGTCGACATGCAACTGCTCTACTACCGCAAGGACCTCCTCGCGGCGCAGAACCTCACCCCGCCCGACACCCTCGAGGAGCTCACGCACGTCGCCACCACGCTCGCCGAGGGCGGCGACATCGGCGGCTTCTACGCGGGCCTCGACGGCGGGATCGGCGTCCTGGGCCTGCTGCTGATGTGGGCCTCCGGTGCGAACGAGATGAACGAGGCCAGGACCGAGGCGGCCTTCAACACCGGCGACCTTCACGCGGGCATCGCCCAGTTCAAGACGCTGTTCGACTCCCCCGGCATGCTGAAGTCGGCCAGCGCCGACTGGTTCGACGCGTCCCCGTTCATCAACGGCGAGGCGGCGCTGCAGTGGGGCGGACTGTGGGACCTGCCGAAGGTCATCGAAGCCCACGGCGAGGACTTCGGCGTGCTGCCCTTCCCCGCCATCGGCGGCGCGGGCAAGCAGGTCGTCCCGTTCGGGGCCTTCAGCGCGTGCGTGTCGGCCAAGTCGGCCAACGTCACGGCGGCGAAGAACTTCGTGAAGTGGCTGTGGATCGACTCCGAGGACAAGCAGGTCGAGTTCTCCGACGCGTTCGGCACCCACATCCCCGCCAAGCCGAAGCTGTTCGCCCGCGCCACCCAGGTCTCCGAGGGCGCGGGCGCCAGCGCGGCGACGTTCGTCACCGACCATGGCCGATCGAACGCCCTGCACTGGACGCCGGCCTCCGGCGAGGCCTACTCCACGGCCCTGAGCAATGTCGTGAAGAACGGTGCGGACGCCGCGACCGAGTTCGGCGCAGCCGCCGACAAGGTGACCGCCGAGCTCAAGCGCGTCGCCGGCTGACATGCCGGGTTCCCGTTCGGGGACCACGCTCGCCCGGAGCAACCGGCGGTGGTTCTGGGCGTTCGTGACCCCGTTCCTGGTGGGGCTGGTCGTCTTCGTCTACGTGCCCCTGCTGTGGAGCCTCTCCCTGTCGTTCTTCGACGCCCGCAACACGGTCACGCCCACCCACTTCGTGGGGCTGGGCAACTACGCCTACCTTCTCCAGGACCGCCTGTTCGTCGACTCGATGGTGACGTTCATCGCGTTCGCGGTGTTCATCGTGCCGTTGACCTTCGCCTGCTCGCTCGGGTTGGCCCTGCTACTGCAGCGCGTCACGGTGCTGCGGGCGTTCTTCCGGTCGGCCTTCTTCCTGCCCACCGCGGTCAGCTACGTGATCGCGTCCATGGTGTGGCGGATGTCGTTCTTCCACGGGGCCCGCTTCGGCCTGGCGAACACCCTGCTCACGTCGGTGGGGCTCGACCCCGTCAACTGGCTGGGCGGGGAGAACTCCTGGTACTGGCTCGTGCTCGTCAGCCTGCGCCTGTGGCTCCAGGTCGGCTTCTACATGATCCTGTTCATCGCCGGGCTCAACCAGATCGACCCACAGCTGTACGAGGCGGCCGCGCTCGATGGGGCCACGGCGTGGCGCCGGTCTCGGTACATCACGTTCCCGCTGCTGCGACCCACCTCGGTGGCGGTGTCGATGCTGCTGCTCTTCAACGCCTTCCAAGCGTTCGACGAGTTCTACAACACCCTCAACACCGTGGGTGGCTACCCACCGTACGCCCGGCCCCCGCTGGTCTACCTCTACCTGATCTCTTTCGGTGGCGGCGCCCAGGACCTCGGCATCGGCTCGGCGGGAACGATGATCCTGACCCTGGTGATCCTGGTGTTCGCGTTCGTCCAGAACCGGCTCCTCGCGATCGGGGCGGACCGATGAGGCCCTCGCGCTGGGGCACGGCGCTGGCGTACGTGGCGGCGTCCGGGTTGGCCGTGCTGTTCCTGCTGCCGTTCTACGTGATCGCACGCAACGCCTTCTCGACCCAGCGCAACATCATCGCTCCCCGCTGGAACTGGTTGCCCGACCATGTCGACACCACCATGCTGACCACGGTGCTGGGCAACGCCAACTACGGCGTCCTGAGCGCCTTGGGGGTGTCGGTCGTGGTGGCGGTGGCCCAGACCGTGCTCACGGTCGTCATCGCGATGATGGCCGGCTACGCGCTGTCGCGCTGGCGTACGCGGGCGTCGAAGGTGATCCTCGGCATGACCGTGTTCACCCTGATGGTGCCGGCGATGGTCACGTTCGTGCCGACGTTCGTGATGGTCAGCACGCTGGGCTGGATCTCGACCTACCGCGGGCTCATCGTGCCGGTGATCTTCTCGGCGTTCGCGACGTTCCTGTTCCGGCAGCGGTTCCTGGAGTTCCCCCGTGAACTGGAGGAGTCTGCCGCCCTCGACGGCGCCAACACCTGGACGACCTTCTGGCGCATCGTCGTGCCCAACGCCATGGGCACGGTCGCCGCCGTCGGGACGATCACCTTCATCGGCGCCTGGAACGCCTTCCTGTGGCCGCTGCTCATCGCGCAGGACCCGCAGATGCGCACGATCCAGGTGGTGCTGAGCCAGTTCATGACCTCGCAGGGCATCCGCTACCCCGAGATGTTCACCGGCGCCCTGATCGCGGTGGCGCCGGCGTTGGTGGTGTTCCTGTTCCTGCAGCGCTGGCTGGTCCAGGGGGTGGCCCGGTCGGGTCTGAAGTGAGCTGTCGGTGGCCCGTGGAACGATGGGGGGCATGACCGACAACACCCCCGTGATCGAGGTACGCAACTTCACGATGCGCTTCGGCGACAAGGCGGTCGTCGACGACCTGACCTTCGACGTGCGCCCCGGCGAGACGTTCGGCCTGCTCGGCGCGAACGGCTCGGGCAAGACCACCACGGTCCGCGCCCTGCTCGGCATCTACACCCCCACCGCCGGCGAGCTGCTCGTCCACGGGCGCCCCTTCGACCCCGCCGCCGACTACTCGCTCGGCTACCTCCCCGAGGAGCGGGGCCTCTACCGCAAGGAGCGCGTCCTCGATGTCATGACCTACTTCGGCCAGCTCAAGGGTCTCGAGCGAACGCGCGCGGCCGCGTGGAGCCAGCACTTCCTCGAGCGGGTCGATCTCGGCGACAAGGGCAACGCCAGGCTCACGACCCTGTCGGGCGGGCAGCAGCAGAAGGTCCAGTTGGGGGTCACGATCATGGACAACCCGTCCCTGCTCATCCTCGACGAGCCGACCAAGGGGTTCGATCCCGTCAACCGGCGACTGCTGCTCGACCTGGTCGAGGCCCAGCGGGCCGCCGGTGCGACGGTCGTGATCATCACCCACCAGATGGAAGAGGTGGAGCGACTCTGCGACCGCGTCCTCCTCCTCAAGGACGGTCGGGCCGAGGCCTACGGCACCGTCGCCGACGTGCAGGACGCCTACGGGTCCGGCATCGTCCGCCTCCACTACGCCGGGGCACTGCCCGAGCCACACGGTTGGCGTCCCCTCACCCGGGAGCGGAACTACGCCGAGATCGAGTTGGGCGAGGGCACCGATGCCCAGGTCCTGCTGCGGCAGTTGGTGGACGCCGGCGTCGAGGTCCGCTCCTTCGACGCCTCGCGCATGTCGATGGAACAGGTCTTCCTCAAGGTGTATGGGCAGGCGCCCGACGAGGCCGAGGGGGCGGCGGCATGAAGATGCACAACCTGGGCACCGTCATCGGATTCGAGGTGCGTCGCACCCTCACCAAGCCGACGTTCTGGCTCACCTCCCTGAGCGTGCCGCTGCTGATGGCCGTGGTCTTCGCGTTGATGTGGTTCAGCAATGCCAGCACCGCCGCGACGGTCGAGGCCCAGCGCGAGCGGGGCGTGTCGTTCACCTACACCGACGCCTCGGGCATCGTCTCCCCCGCGGTCGCCGCCTCGCTCGGCGGCAGCCCCACCCCGGACGCCGCGGGTGCCGCCCGCGCGGTCCACGAGGGAAGATCGCAACTCCACATCGACGTGCCCCCCGACCCGACGCGCGAACCGGTGCACATCGTGGGGGCCGACCTGGGGCTCATCGGGTCGGGCCAGTGGAACGGGATCGCCCGCGACCTGGTGGAGATGTCCGTCGCCGAACGGATCGGCGACCCCCAGCTGACCACCCTGCTCACGTCGGTCGACACCACCGCGGAGCTCTGGAAGGACGGAGAACGCAGCGCCGGCTTCGGCGCGATGATCGCGCCGGGGCTGTTCCTGGTGCTGCTCTACATGGGTGTGCTGATGCTGGGCCAGCAGATGCTGAACATCACCGTGGAGGAGAAGGAGAACCGGGTCACCGAGATGATCCTGACCACGCTCGACCCGCGGGTGCTCATCGTGGGCAAGGTGCTCGCGGTGCTGCTCGTCGGGATCGTGCAGGGACTGGTGCTGCTCGTCCCGTTGTCACTGACGGCGTTCTTGCTTCCCCGGGCGGGGGGCGGCGCGCCGATGGACGCGGCGTCCGAGATGGACGGGCCGAGCTTCGGCGGAGTGGTGATCGAGGTCGACGCCGTGCGCATGGTGGTGGCCGCAGCCCTGTTCGTGGCGGGGTTCCTGCTGTTCACCGGCCTGCTGGTCGCGATCGGCTCGGTCATGCCGACGGCCAAGGACGCCGGCTCGGCGTTCGGCGCGGCCATCCTCGCCATGTTCCTGCCGTTGTACACGGCCACCGCGGTGGTCAGCGACCCGACGAGCGTGCTCGCGACGTTCCTGACGTGGTTCCCGCTCACCGCCCCGGTCACCGCGCTGTTGCGCAACGCGCTGGGCAGCCTGGGCGTGGTCGAGGGGGTGGGCGTCGCCCTGATGCTGTTCGCCGTGGCCGGGGTGCTGCTGTGGCTCGGTGTGCGGCTGTTCCGGCAGGGCTCGATCTCGTACGACAAGCGCCTGCACATCGGGAAGGCCCTGCGCCGCAGCTGAGGTAATCTCACGCCCGTTGAGGACGTCCCACGTGAAGGGGAACACGACATGGCACTGGAGCCCCGCTCGCAGCGGCAGGCGGCCGCGATCGCCGAGGTCGAGACCTACGGCGCGCACAACTACGCGCCGCTCCCGGTCGTGATCGCCGCCGCGAAGGGGGCCCACGTCACCGACATCGATGGCAACCACTACATCGACTGCCTGTCGGCCTATTCGGCGGTGAACTTCGGGCACGGCCACCCGCGCCTCGTCGCCGTCGCCCAGGAGCAGTTGTCGAAGGTCACGCTGACGTCGCGGGCGTTCTACTCCGAGCCGTTCGGTCCGTTCGTCAAGGCCCTGGCCGAGCTGTGCGGCAAGGAGATGGTGCTGCCGATGAACACCGGCGTCGAGGCCGTCGAGACCGCCATCAAGACCGCCCGCAAGTGGGGGTACGAGACCAAGGGCGTCGCAGAGGGCCGCGCGACGATCATCGTCATGGAGGGCAACTTCCACGGCCGCACCACCACGGTGATCTCGTTCAGCAACGACCCCGACGCGCGGCAGTCGTTCTCGCCGTACACGCCGGGGTTCGTGCACGTCCCCTTCGGCGACGCCGACGCGATCGAGGCCGCCATCGACGACGACACCGTTGCCGTGCTCCTCGAGCCGATCCAGGGTGAGGGGGGCGTGATCATCCCGCCGGAGGGGTTCCTGACGCAGGTGCGGGAGATCACAGCGCGCCGGGGCGTCCTGATGATCGCCGACGAGATCCAGGCCGGCCTGGGCCGGGCGGGCGAAACCTTCGCCTGCGACCGCGAGGGCGTCGTGCCCGACGTCTACGTGCTGGGCAAGGCACTGGGCGGCGGCATCGTGCCGCTGTCGGCGGTCGTGGCCAACCGCGATGTGCTGGGGTTGTTCCAGCCCGGCCAGCACGGCTCGACGTTCGGCGGCAACCCCCTCGCCTGCGTCATCGGCTCGGCCGTGGTCGAGCTGGTGGCGACGGGCGAGATGCAGGCGCGCGCCCGGGCGTTGGGTGAGCGGTTCCGCAGCGGCCTCCAGCCGCTGCTGGACGCCGGCTGGGCCACCGCGATCCGGCAGGCCGGACTGTGGCTGGGCGTCGACGTGAACCCCGACCTCGGCACGGCGAAGGAGATCTGCTACCGCCTCATGGTCAAGGAGGTGCTGGCCAAGGACACCCACGGCCACACCATTCGCTTCGCGCCCCCGCTGGTCATCAGCGAGGAGGAGATCGACCAGGTCATCGCCCACACCCTCGCGGCCTTCGAGGAGGCGGCCGCGCATCGCGGTGTCGTCGTGGCCGACGTCGAGCCCGAGATCGACGCCTGACCCCGACCGGCGGCGCCGGGAGTCCGCCGGACGCCCCCGTGCCTCGGCCAGCACGGCAATGGCCCGCGGTCCGACACCCGTGCAGGGCCACGAGGTCGTCGAGGTGGTCGGGCAGGTCGTCGAGCGTGCGGTCGCCAGACCAGTCGCCGAACTACACGGCTGTCATTTGTCCCCAGCTGTGAACAAACCTGTGGACAA
>CALMPQ010000082.1 GCA_937872005.1 uncultured Propioniciclava sp. | reverse complement strand
CCGGCTGCAGGCGGACTGGGGTTTCACCGACCTCGAGATGCGTGACGTCAACGGCAACGCCGGGTCCCTCGACCTGATCGACGCGACCGTGTCCGCCGGGGCGAGCCCGGCGTCCGCCCGCAAGTGGTGGCTGGGCGAACTGGCCCGCCGTGCCAACGAGGCCGGCACGGAGCTGGCCGAGGTCGGTGTCACGCCGGCTCAGGTCGCCGAGGTGCAGGCGCTCGTCGAGGCCGGCACCATCAACGACAAGCTGGCCCGCGAGGTCTTCGACGGGTTGCTCGCCGGCGAGGGCACGGCGTCCGAGGTCGTCGAGGCGCGGGGTCTCGCCGTGGTGAGCGACGACGGGGCGCTGGGCACGGCGGTGGACGCAGTCATCGCCGCGAACCCCGACGTGGCCGCCAAGATCCGCGACGGCAAGGTGCAGGCCGCCGGCGCCCTCATCGGTCAGGTGATGAAGGCCATGCAGGGCAAGGCGGATGCTGCGCGGGTGCGCGAACTCATCCTCGAGAAGCTGGCGTGAGCGGCCGACTGATCGGGGAGCCCACCGACCCGACCCGACGCGCCTTCGCGCCGTGGATCATCGTGGTCGTGGCGCTGCTCTTCCACCTGTGGGGGCTCTACACGACCAGCCCGCCCGATGCGGGCGGACTGGCGTTCCCCGGCATCGACAAGGTGGCGCACGTCATCCTGTTCGCCGTGCCCACGTGGGCGTTGCTGCGGGTGGTGCCGAACCAGTGGCTCGCGCTCGTCCCGATGCTGCTGCACGTGCCGATCAGCGAACTGGTGCAGGCGAACCTGCTCGCGACCCGCGGTGGCGATTGGTGGGACGCGGTGGCCGACCTGGTCGGTATCGCCGTGGGGTGGTGGACGGTCCAGTCGACGGCCCGCGTGGAGGCTGATGCCTGACGTCGGTGGCAACTCGGTGAATCCCCCGCGGACGCCGCGAGCCCGCTCTAGGCTGGCCGATAGTCCCGTACGCCGCAGAAAGGTTCCCCATGTCAGTCCGTGAAGACGCCAAGTGGTCCCTCGTCGTTCCCACGTCGATGGGCGTGCGCATCACCCCCGAGAACCGCGCCCCCGTGCACACCGCCGACCGCTTCTTCCTCCAGGCGACGAGCGCCGAGACGAACGTGGCCAGCGTGCTGTCCCACCTCGGGGAGCCGACGCTGGTGCTCACCGCGTTCGTCAAGGGGTCGCCGATCTCCGCCCTGATCAAGTCCGACCTGCGCTCCCGCAACATGAGCTACGAGGGCCCTGACCTCGACCAGGGCGACGCCTGGGGCCTGCGCCACCAGTTCAACATCGCCGACTCCGGCTTCGGGGGCCGCGCCCCCCGCGTGTGGAACGACCGCTCCGGTGAGGTCGGCCGTGAGCTGAGCGTCGACCAGTTCGACCTCGACCGCCTCTTCGGTGAGGAGGGCGTGAAGGTCCTCCACCTGTCGGGCCTCATCGGCGCGCTGTCGCCGTCGACGTCGAAGTTCTGCGTGGAGCTGGCCAAGGCCGCCCGCCAGCACGGCACCCTCGTCGCCATGGACCTCAACTACCGCGCCACCTTCTGGAAGGGGCGCGAGGAGGAGCTCTCGGCCGCCTTCGACGAGATCGCCAAGAACTGCGACATCCTCTACGGCAACGAGGAGGACTTCCAGCTCTGCCTCGGCATCGAGGGCCCCGAGGCCGGTGGCGACTCGATCGACGAGAAGATCGAGGAGTTCAAGAAGATGATCGGCCGTATCAAGGAGCGCTACCCCGACGCGCACTGGATCGGCACGTCGCTGCGCGAGGTCAAGTCCGCCAACGCCCACGAGTGGGGCATCCTGCTCTGGAACGACGGCGAGTTCTACCTCGCCCCGCTGCGCCACATCGACGTCATGGACCGCATCGGTGGCGGCGACGGCTCGGTCGGCGGTGTCCTCTACGGCATCATCAAGGGCTGGAACGTCGAGCAGTGCGCCCAGTTCGGGTGGGCCACCGGAGCCCTCGCGGCCACCTCGCTGTACGACTACGGCGCACCGGCCGACGAGAAGCAGGTCTGGGACCTGTGGAAGGGCAACGCGCGCGTCCAGCGCTGACGCAGTTCACCGTTCGTTCAACGGGAGTTGGGCAACGCTTCACCGCATCGTCGGGGGGGCGTTGCCCAACCCTGTTTGGTTTGAGGCGCATCTCACGTTCCCTCCCTGAGGAGCCTCGCATGCGCACTCGCGCGCTCATCGCATCCACCGCCGTCGGCCTCACCGTCGCGCTGTCGGCCGGCTCGGCCTTCGCCGCGCCTCTCAGCGCCGGCAACCCGCGTCAGGTCGGTCCGCAGACCGTGTCCCTGTCGCCCGTCGGCACCTACGCCACCGGCATCTTCGGCGAGTACATCGTGGTCGACGACAAGTCCCGCACGGCCTACGTGATCCTGCAGGAGGCCAACGCCTTCGGCGTCCTCGACCTGGCCCGGGGTGAGTTCACCGACATCGTCCCGTTCGGCTTCAAGGACTGGACGTTGCCCGGCAACGTGCTCGACGTCTCCGACCAGGACGGTACGATCCAGCTGCAGAACTGGCCGGTCAAGGGCATCTACCAGCCCGACGGCGCCGACTCCTACTCCTGGCGCGGCCAGACCCTGCTGGTCACCCCGAACGAGGGGGACTCGCGTGACTGGAAGGGCTTCAGCGAGGAGTCCCGCTTCCGCGCCTGGGGCAACGGCAAGAGTGTCTGCGAGGGCTCCCCGCTGGACGCCTGGCTGAAGTCGGGCAACACCCAGGGCATCAGCTCGCTGGGCAAGCTGCGCGACAACATGCAGATGGGACGCCTCAACATCACCACCACGCTGGGCTACGACGCCGAGGCCAAGTGCATCTCCGACGTCTACGCCTATGGCGCCCGCTCCTTCTCGATCTGGACCACCACCGGCGAGCAGCTGTTCGACTCGGGCGGCCAGTTCGCGCCGACCATCGCGACGCTCAACCCCGAGAACTTCAACGCCAACCACACCGCCAACGGTGCCGACGCCCGCGGCGACGACAAGGGCCCCGAGCCCGAGTCGGTGGCCGTCGGCGAGATCAACGGGCGCACCTACGCGTTCGTCGGCCTCGAGCGCATCGGCGGGATCATGACGTGGGACATCACCGACCCGCGCAACGTGTTCTTCGTCGACTACACGAACAACCGCAACTTCGACGCCGAGCCGGGCACCCCGGAGTCGCTCGACCAGGGCGCCGAGGGCGTCGCGTTCATCGCGGCCAAGGACTCCCCGACGGGCCAGCCGATGCTGGCGGTCGGCAACGAGGTCTCGGGCACGACGACCCTGTTCGCGATCGACATCAACAACACGCGCAAGAACTGACGCAGCACGCGTCGCATCCGTCGTGGTTCAGAACCCGCGGTGGGTGGCCAGCAGTTCCTCGAGCACCTCGGGCGGACCGACGAGCTGGACGTCGGCGTCCGCCATGCGACCGAAGGCGAACAGCAGCAGCTCGGTCGGCTTCCCGATCACGATCACCGTGGTCTCGCCCGCCTTGGCGCGGAGTCGCTGGGGGCGATCCGTCCGCTCGAGCATGATGCCGCACGGCGCCTTGCGGAACAGCGCCTTGGCGGAGTTGTTGAGGCCCTTGGCCACATGGTCCTCGAACTCCTGGGTCGTGGGACGTGGGGGCAGGCCGGCCGGGCGACGCACGTCCTCGGTGTGCACGAAGAACTCGGTCGTGTTGGCCAGCTCGTCGAGCCCGGGGAGTGCGAACGGCGAGATCGGTCGCGGCCCGCGACGGATCTGGTCGATGAGTTCCGGGTAGAGCCAGCGCCTCTTGGTCGCCTCCATCCGCGACTGGGTGACATCGGCGAAGGCCCCCACGAGCAGACCCGGCATCGCCGACGGGTCGTTCTCCCGGACCCAGACGTGGGCAGCGAGGTCGTGCGTGGTCCAGCCCTCGCACAACGTCGGGGCGTCGGGCCCGGCCTCGGCCAGCGCGTCACACAGGGCTGAGCGTTCCTGTCCAGCGAATCCCATGGCGCAACCCTAGCCGGGGGAGCCCCCTTGCATGCGTGGAAGAATGGCCGGCATGCCCGACACCCTCGACCCGACGATCGCCGCGAGCCTGAAGCGCAACGCTGACGGCCTGGTCGCTGCGGTCGTACAGGACGCGACGAGCGGGGCCGTCCTCATGCAGGCCTGGATGAACGACGAGGCCCTCGCCCGCACGCTGGCCACCCGCGAAGCCACGTACTGGTCGCGCTCGCGCAAAGAACTGTGGGTGAAGGGCCTGACGAGTGGGCACTCCCAGCACGTGCGCAGCGTGCGCCTCGACTGCGACGGCGACACGGTCCTGCTGACCGTCGACCAGGTCGGCGCAGCGTGCCACACGGGCGACACGACCTGCTTCGACGCCGGCCTGTTGCTGGGGGAGGACCAGTGACCCACGCCCCCATCAGCCCCGACCTCGAGGGCTTCCGCGCCCAGGCCGCCGAGCAGGGACGCCGCGTCGTGTCGGTGCACACCCGCCTGTTCGCCGACGACCTCACGCCCATCGGGCTCTACCACCACCTGTGCGGCACCAGGACGAACACGTTCCTGTTCGAGTCCGCCGAACAGGGTGTGTGGGCGCGCTACTCGATCATCGGTGTGAACGCCGCGGCCGTGCTGTCGGAGCGCGAGGGCCAGGCCACCTGGTCGGGCCGCGAGCTGGCCAACCTGCCCCGCGGCGGAGACCCCCTCGCAGTGCTCGCCGACACCCTGGAGCACCTGCACACCCCGCGTGACGAGGCGCTGCCCCCGATGACCTCCGGCATGGTCGGCTACCTGGGCTACGACATCGTCCGCCGCCTGGAGCGGCTGCCCGACTCCAACACCGACGACCTGCAGCTGCCCGAACTGGTGATGATGCTGGCCGCCGACATCGCGGTGCTCGACCACCACACCGGCGAGGTGTGGCTCGTCGCCAACGCCATCAACTTCGACGACACTTCCGAACGCATCGACGAGGCCCACGCCGATGCCGTCTCGCGCGTCGAGGCCATGGTGGCCCGCCTGCGCGAGCCCGCCGCCCCCCTGCTCGGCGTGCGCCCCGTGGAGCCGGCCGAGGTCGACATCACGCGGCAGCGCACCCAGCCCGAGTTCGAGGCCGCCGTGGTCGAAGCGGTGGAGGACATCAAGGCCGGCGAGGCCTTCCAGGTCGTGGTCAGCCAGCGCTTCGAGGTGCCGTGCGAGGCCGACGCCCTCGACGTCTACCGGGTGCTGCGCCGCAGCAATCCGAGCCCGTACATGTACCTGCTGCGCCTGGACGCCCTCGACATCGTCGGTTCCAGCCCCGAGGCGCTCGTCACGGTCAACGACCGGCACGCGCTCACGCACCCGATCGCGGGCTCGCAGCCCCGCGGCGCGACCCCCGAGCAGGACGCCGCCCACGAGGCCCACCTGCTCGCGGACCCCAAGGAGCGCGCCGAGCACCTCATGCTGGTCGATCTCGGCCGCAACGACCTCGGCCGCGTCTGCGTCCCGGGCACCGTCAGCGTCGTCGAGTTCATGCAGGTGCGCCGCTACAGCCACATCATGCACTTGGAGTCGACCGTCGTCGGTGAGCTCTCCCCGGGCCGCACCGCGCTGGACGCCACTCTGTCGTGCTTCCCCGCCGGCACGTTGTCGGGCGCCCCGAAGGTGCGGGCCATGGAGATCATCGACCGGCTGGAGGTCTCCCGCCGCGGGCTCTACGGCGGGGTGGTCGGCTACTTCGACTTCGCGGGCAACTCCGACGTGGCGATCGCGATCCGCACGGCCGTGCTCAAGGACGGCCGCGCCTACGTCCAGGCCGGCGGCGGCATCGTCGCCGACTCGGTCCCGGCGTCCGAAGACCTCGAATCCCGCAACAAGGCCGCGGCAGCGCTGCGCGCCGTGGTCACGGCGTCCACACTCGGACGGCTCGGGTGAGGCTCGACGTCCGGACCCTGATCGCGGTCGGCGCGCTCGCCGGCCTGGGCGTGGCGGCGCTGGCCGACTGGTGGGAGGTCCGCTGGGCCGACGGCGTGACGCCGGCCGGCAGCGCCGGCATCCCGGGCACGGCCGGGAGCGGGGGTCTCGCCGCGATCCTGCCGGCAGTGGTCCTCGCGGCCATGCTGGCGACCCTGACGCTGGGGCGTGGCGGCCGGCGCGTGGTCGGTCTCGTCGCACTGGGGGCCGGCCTGGGGATGGCGTGGTTGGGGATCGCCGGCCCCCTCCCCACCCCGGCCGTCGTCGAGCAGCACGTCGCCCTGGCCACCCTGGGTGGGGACTGGGCCCTGTCCGTGTTGGGTGCCCCGAGGGCCTATGGTGTGATCGGCCTGCTGGTGGCCGCGGCGTCCGCCCTGTTGGTGGCCCGACCACCGGCCAAGCGGGCCCCGGGCGTCCGGAAGGCGAGTGGCGAGGTGACAGACCCACTTGCTTCTTGGAAAGCTATGGACGACGGCCAGGATCCGACCGACGACGAAGGGGTGCGCGCATGAGCAGCACGGTCAAGGAGAAGTACCACCACGGCAAGACGCCCGCGGCGTGGACCGCGACGGTGATCGCCACGATCGGCGCGCTGATCGGCACGGTCGGCTTCTTCCTCAACATCAATTGGCTGCTCGTGTGGGTCGGTCTCGGCCTCATGGTGGCCGCCGCCGTCGTGGGCGGCATCATGGTCAAGATGGGCTACGGCCAGGTCATCGAGGACTGAGCCATGGGCGTCCTCGATGACATCGTCGTCGGTGTCCGCGAGGACCTCGCCGAACGGCAGGCTCGAAGGAGCCTGCCCGACCTGATGGACGCAGTGGGGGCCATGCCACCCACGCGTCCGGTGCTGGAGGCGTTCGCCGCCCCCGGCCTCTCCGTGATCGCCGAGGTCAAGCGCAGTTCGCCGAGCAAGGGCGCGCTCGCCGACATCCCCGACCCCGCCGCGCTCGCCGCCGAGTACGCGGCCGGGGGAGCGGGCGCCATCTCGGTGCTCACCGAGCGCCGCCGCTTCGGCGGCTCGCTGGAGGACCTCGTCGCGGTGCGCGCGGCGGTCGACACGCCGATCCTGCGCAAGGACTTCATCGTCACCGACTACCAGCTGTGGGAGGCACGCGCCGCCGGCGCCGACCTCGCCCTGCTGATGGTCGTGTCGCTCTCGGACGCCGAGCTGGCCCACCTGCACGCGCTGGCCCTGGAGCTCGGCCTGACCCCGCTGGTCGAGGTGCACACCGCCGAGGAGACGCGGCGCGCCGTCGACCTGGGCGCGCAGCTGATCGGGGTGAACAACCGCAACCTGCAGACCCTCGACGTCGACATCGCGCAGTTCGAGTCGCTGGTGGGGCTGATCCCCGACGACCGGGTGAAGGTTGCCGAGTCGGGTCTGTTGTCGGTCGCGGACGTCGAGCGGGTGGCGGCGGCCGGGGCCGACGTGATCCTCGTCGGCGAGGCGCTGGTGCGGCACGGGGACCCCCGGGCGTCCGTGGCAGAGTACATCTCGGCTGGGACCGCTGCGCAAGTGCGATGATGGCCGGGTGACCGATCCCGCCAGCCTGCCCGACAAGGGCGGCCACTACGGCATCTTCGGGGGACAGTACGTCCCCGAGGCGCTGAACGCCGCCCTGGCCCAGCTCGACCGTGAGTTCGACGCTGCGATGGCCGACCCTTCGTTCCTGACCGAGCTCGACCGGCTGCGGACCGAGTACTCGGGGCGTCCGACGCCGATCACCGAGCTGCCGCGTCTGAGCCGCGAGGCCGGCAACGCCCGCCTGGTCGTCAAGCGCGAGGACCTCAACCACACCGGCTCGCACAAGATCAACAACGTGCTCGGCCAGGCGCTGCTCACCAAGCGGATGGGCAAACGGCGGGTCATCGCCGAGACCGGCGCCGGCCAGCACGGGGTCGCGACCGCCACGGCCGCCGCCCTGCTCGGGCTGGAGTGCCGGGTCTACATGGGCAAGGTCGACACCGACCGGCAGGCGCTCAACGTGGCGCGGATGCAGTTGCTCGGCGCCGAGGTGATCGCGGTCGAGTCGGGGTCGGCCACGCTCAAGGACTCCATGAACGAGGCCATGCGCGACTGGGTCGCCACCGTCGACCACACCCACTACCTGATCGGCACGGTCGCCGGGCCGCACCCGTTCCCGAAGCTGGTCAAGGAGTTCCAGCGGGTGATCTCGACCGAGGCGCGCGCGCAGATCCTCGAGCGCTACGGTGAGCTGCCCTACGCGGTGGCCGCCTGCCTGGGCGGTGGGTCGAACGCCATGGGCATGTTCGCCGACTTCATCGACGACGCATCGGTGCATCTCTACGGGTTCGAGGCCGAGGGTGATGGCATCGACACCGGGCGCCATGCCGCGTCGATCACCGGCGGTTCGGTGGGTGTGCTGCACGGCATGCGCACCTACATCCTGCAGGATGAGGACGGCCAGACCGTCGAGTCGCACTCCATCTCGGCGGGCCTCGACTACCCCGGCGTGGGGCCCGAGCACGCGTGGCTCGCCCAGTCGGGTCGGGGGCACTACGAGCCGGTCACGGACGCCGAGGCGATGGAGGCCTTCCGCTTGGTCACCCAACTGGAGGGCATCATGCCGGCCATCGAGTCGGCGCACGGCATCGCCGGGGCGCTGCGGCTGGGCCGCCGGCTGGCCGTCGAACAGCCCGACCTGTCGCCCCTGATCTGCGTGTGCCTGTCGGGTCGCGGCGACAAGGATGTGCCCACGGCCCTGACGTGGTTCGGTCTCGACGGCACGCCCAACGAGACGGTGGGGGGCTTCTGATGACGAACCCGGGCATCTCGGGTCAGGCCCTGCTGCGCGCCCGTGAGGAGGGCCGATCGGCTCTTGTCGGCTACCTGCCGGTCGGCTACCCGTCGCTCGAGGGCTCGCTGGACGCCTTCCGCGCGATCTGCGAACCCGGGGACGGCCCGGGCGTCGACCTGGTGGAGATCGGCATGCCGTACTCCGACCCGATGATGGACGGCCCCGTGATCCAGCGGGCGGGCACCTCGGCCCTGGCCCGCGGCGTCCGGACGCGCGACATCTTCCGCGCGGTGGAGGCCGTCGCGGCGACCGGCGCGGTGCCCGTCTCGATGACCTACTGGAACATCGTCGACCGCTACGGCGTCGACGCCTTCGCCCGCGACTTCGCCAACGCGGGTGGCGCGGGTCTGGTCACCCCCGACCTGACCCCCGACGAGGCCCACGACTGGCTCGTCGCGTCGGAGGAGCACGGTCTGGACCGGATCTTCCTCGTCTCGCCGAGTTCGACCAACGAGCGCATCGTCGCGACGGCCCAGGCCAGCCGCGGCTGGGTCTACGCCACCGCAGTGATGGGCGTCACCGGTGCCCGCCAGCAGACGTCCTCGCAGGCCCCCGAGCTGGTCTCCCGCATGCGGTCGCTCGTGCCCGACACCCTGGTGGGCGTTGGGCTGGGCGTCTCCAACGGCGACCAGGCCGCCGAGGTGGGCTCCTTCGCGGACGCCGTCATCGTCGGTTCGGCGCTGGTCAAGACGCTCATCGCGGCCGAGGACGCGGGGAACCCGTCCGACCTGTCCGCGCTGCGCGCCGTCACCCGTGACCTCGCCGAAGGGGTGCGCCGCCGGTAGGGCATGATGGGCGCCGTGCTCCTGTCGATCCCCAGCCCAGACATCAGCCAGTTCCAGATCGGGCCGCTGACGATCCACATCTATGCGTTGTGCCTGATGACGGGCATGGTGGCCGCCTGGTTCATCGGTTCGCGCCGCTGGGTCGCGCGTGGCGGTCTCGCCGAGACGTTCGAGACGATCGTGCTCGTCGCCATCCCGTCGGGCATCGTGGGCGCGCGCATCTACCACGTGATCACGCACTGGGAGGACTACTTCGGCCCCGGCCGCAACCCCTGGAGCGCGTTCTTCATCTGGGAGGGCGGCATCGCGATGTTCGGCTCGCTCATCGGCGGGGCGATCGGCGCGTGGCTGGCCGCGCGCAAGCTGGGTGCCCGCCTGCCTGCCTTCGCGGACGCCCTCGCCCCCGGCCTGATCATCGCCCAGGCCATCGGACGCCTGGGCAACTGGTTCAACCAGGAACTTTTCGGGGGACCCGACTACGGTCCGTTGGGACTGGAGATCGACCCCCAGTACCGCCCGGCGGAGCACGCCGACGTGCCGACGTTCCAGCCGACGTTCCTCTACGAGCTGTCGTGGAACCTGGTCGGCGGGCTGGTGCTGCTGGCGATCGACCGGAAGTTCAAGCTCGGGTGGGGCAAGGTGTTCGCGCTCTACATGGTCATCTACGGCACGGGGCGGTTCTTCATCGAAGGCATCCGGACGGACTTCTCGTACTACTTCGGGCCGCTGCGCACCAACCAGGTGACGGCGCTGCTGGTGGCCCTGGCCGGACTGGCGATCTTCGCGTTGCTGCAGCGGGCCAGGAAGGGCCGCGAGCCCTGGGTCGAGCGCCGGGGCGTGGGTGGACCCGATCACGAGCCGGTTGAGGCCGAGGACGCCACGGCTTGAGGGATAGACGCTGCAGTTGGGTTCTTCAGCTCAAGCGCCCAGCAAGGCGAGGGGTATCACAGCGACTCCGTCTGGACGGCGGTAGGCGTAGGGCCCCGTGGTGAGGATGACGAGGTCCACCACGCGGTCGGGGATCTGCTCTCGGAGCCACACCAGGTG
>CALMPQ010000081.1 GCA_937872005.1 uncultured Propioniciclava sp. | reverse complement strand
CCGATGAGCTACGGGATCATGAGCATCCCGACCCTGCAGCTGTTCGTGAACGGCGAGGTCGTGCAGTCGCTGACCGGCAGCAAGAGCAAGGGCGCCATCGTCAAGGCCCTCGGCGAGTACCTCTGACCGAGCGCTGACGACACCAGGGCCGTCATCGCCTCACAGGGCGGTGGCGGCCCGTCGCCTGCGGGGTCGCACCACCGACGCCGCGGGCGCGCGTCGCCGCCCGATCAGGTCGATGCGCACGCACAACGCGATGTGCACGCCGAGCGAGGCGAGGAACGCGCCCACCACCGACCCGACCGGACCCCACGTGAACGCAGCCGCCACCAACCCGACGCTGGCCAGGGACACCAGCGCGAGGGTGACGCTCAGCAGGTCGCGGACCCACTGCTCCCCCAGCTGGCCCACGTGGACGACGAACAGCAGCCAGGCCAGCGCCATCATCACGAGCGCGGCCAACTGGACGGGGTGCAACGCGAGGAGCCACCGGGTCGAGGCGAACCCGGGCGCGGCGAAGGACGAGCCGGGAACGAGCGCGAACAGGCCAACGCCGGCGAGGGTGAGCACGAGCCACCGGGCCATGGCGTCCAGTGCGTTGGGGTTGCGCATGCCCCAATCCTAAGAATTTCCTGTGATTTTCAGAAGGGGGAGAACTCCCCCCTCACTAGGAAATCCTCCTTCGGTATGACCCTCCATGCCCCATGTCACACTTAAGTACTACTCAGGAATGCCCGCGCTCGCCCCGGTTTGGCATGATGCACTCGTGCTCGACGCGCTGGCGGCCACCCTCACCCTCGTCGCGGACGTCCTGACCCGCGATGACAACGTCGCGCGCCGTCTCGCCACCGACCCGCCACTGTGGGGCGCGTTCGGCGTCGCCCTGCTGGCGTGGGTGTCGACCGGCATCGCGCACGTGTCGGTGCTCTACCTCAACCGGGTTCGGGGCCTCCGGGCGCTCGTCGCCGGCGCAGTGGGCCTCGTCTGGGTGACGGCCCTGCGCGTCGTCGAGGCCCTCGTCACCTGGGCCACCGCGTGGCTCGTCACCGGGCGCGTCCTCCCGGTCGAGTCGGTCGTGACGGTGTTCCTGCTCGCGCTCGCGCCGCAGGTGTTCAACGCGCTCACGTTCGTGCCCCACATCGGCCTCGCGATGGGACGCCTCCTCCAGGCCTGGTCCTTCCTCGTGCTCTTCCTGCTGCTGGCGGCGACCTACGACCTGCCGGGCTGGCAGGCGCTGCTGGTGGTGGCGTCCGGCTGGCTGATCGTGCAGGTGCTCTCGCGCCTGCTCGCCGCCCCGCTGGGCTGGCTGGGTTCGCGCGCGTGGTCGCTGGTCTCCGACTCCCCCGTCGTGCTGACCAGCCGCGACATCCTCGCCGGGACGCCCTTCGTCCCGGTCGGTGCCACCCGGCGGGAGGTGGCCCCGTGATCACCTGGACGATGTGGGTCCTCGGCGGCGCGCTGGCCCTGCTCTTCGCGTTCGCCCTGCTCGCCCCGCTGGAATCCCTGCGCTGGTGGTCGCGGCGCGGCGCCATCGAGACCCGGCGCACGTTCGCGCGGGTGGGCGCGCCCACGCCCGCGGCGTCCGGCCCGCTGCCGGACCGGTTCGTGGTCTACCTGTCGGGGGTCGGCGTGGTCTCCGGCGACGGGCTCAGCAAGCGCGAGCGCGAGGTGCTGGACGCCGTGGCCGCCGCCCTGCCCGGCGTGCGGCTGGTGGCGGACGTCTTCCCCTACTCCGCCGAGAACCGCAGCCTGCTCCAGCGGGCGACCCGCTGGGTGTGGGAGGGCCTCGAGAGGTGGCGCCGCATCCGCCGCGAGAGCATCGCCGCCCGCCTGATCCATGTGCGCAACACACTGCAGGTGCTGGTGTCGGCCGACCCGCGCTACGGGCCGAGCTTCAACGCCGGGCTGGCCCAACAGGTGGTCCGTTCCCTCGACCAGCAGGGGTGGCGGCCCAATTGTGGCGTCCCGGTCACCCTGATCGGTTACTCGGGGGGCGCCCAGATGGCGTTGGGGGCGTCCACGCTGTTGACGTTGCTGGGCATGCGGGTGTCGGTGGTGTCGATCGGCGGCATCTTCGGCGACGACCCGGCCCTGGACCACATCGAGCACCTGTGGGACATCCGCGGCTCGCGCGACCGCCTGCGCCTGCTGGGCCCGATCGCGTTCACCGGGCGCTGGCCCATCATGCGGGGCTCCACCTGGCACCACGCGCTCGCCGACGGGCGGGTGACGATCCTCGACGGCGGGCCCGCCAAGCACGACGGCCGTGACAGCTACTTCGCCCGTCACGCCGGTCCCGACGGGGTCGTGCCCGCCGACCGCCTGACCGGACAACTCGAAGCCATTCTGGGGGGCACCGCGGGTTAGGCTGGTCCCCAGCACGCAAGGGAGCAGGCATGAGGAACCTCTGGTCGCGCGGTGCCGGGAGCGCCGCCGCAGCGGTCCTGCTCGGCCTCCTCGGCCTTGTGACCGCCCTCCCCCTCCTCGCCGTCGGCGCCCGGACCTGCCTTGCGGCGATCCCCCTGCTGGCCCCGGCCGGCCTCCACCTCGACCTGTTGACCCCGGCCGGCCTCGGCTGCCCCGAGCACAGCTTCCTGCCGGGCGCGAGCTTCGGCCCGACCGTGCAGTTCGTGGTCCTGCTCTTCACGACCACCGCCGCTGCCGGGACACTCCACCTCCTGCTCGCCCTGGGTGCCGGCTGGTGGCTCCTGCGCGCGCTGCGCGCCGCCCATGCCTGGGTGCGCGCCCACCTCGCCCCGGTCGCCCCGCAGGTGCCGGCCCTCCTGCGCCCCCGGGCGGTGGCGCTCGCCCCGGTCGTGGTGGGCGTGGGTTCTGGGCGCTACCAGCCCTCGCAGCGCCGCGGTCCCCCCGCGATCGACTGACGTCCCAACCCCGCCGGCCGCGCAGCGTTGCTCGGCTCGGCATCAACACCCATCCGTCGTCAGTCACCAAGGAAGACCCATGCCTGCCAACACGTCCCGTTCCTCATCCCGCAAGCCCCTCACCACGTCCCGCCCGCGCTGGTTCGCGCCGTTGGTCATCGTCCTCATCGGCCTGATCGTGGGCGTGGGCATCATCGCCCTCGTCGAGATGGGCAAGGCCCGCTCCTCCTCGGGGCAGGACGCCGGCGCCCTGCCCGCCACCCGCGCCAACTCCCATGTGCTCGACAACGTCGGGCCGGACGCCCCCACCCTGGTCGAGTTCCTCGACTTCGAGTGCGAGGCGTGCGGCGCCCTGCACCCCGTCGTCCAGGACGTCCGGGCGAAGTACCGGGGCAAGATCAACTACGTCATCCGCTACTTCCCCCTGTCGGGGCACTTCAACGCGATGCCGTCGGCGCTCGCCGTCGAGGCCGCCGCGCAGCAGGGCAAGACCGAGGAGATGGCGAACCTCCTGCTGACCACCCAGGCCCAGTGGGGTGAGCAGCGGGTGTCGATGGCGCCGCTGTTCCGCGAGTACGCGCAGCAGATCGGCCTCGACCTCGCCAAGTACGACGCGGCGGTCGCCGACCCGGCCACGAAGCAGCGCGTCGAGCAGGACTTCAACGACGGCGTCGCCCTCGGCGTCCAGAGCACGCCCACGTTCATCCTCGACGGCAGGGTGCTCACCCTGAAGACCCTCAACGACCTCACCGAACCGATCGACCAGGCGATCGCGGCCGGCCCGAAGAAGTGAGCCCCCTCTTCGGGCGGGCGCG
>CALMPQ010000080.1 GCA_937872005.1 uncultured Propioniciclava sp. | reverse complement strand
GGGTGGTCCTGCATCCACTCCCACGCCCGGGCGACGCCGTCGGCCCAGGTCACGCGGGCGTCGAAGGCCGGCACCAGCGACTTCACCAGCGTGTTGTCGAACACGATCGTGGACGCCTTGTCGCCCAGCAGCCCCGCCTTGAGGTCGTCGCGCAGCGCGCCCAAGGTGGCCGAGGGCACGTGCACGAACTCGGGCTCCTCGACCCCCAGGGTCGACGCCACCGTGCGGAAAGCATTGCCCCACGTGATCGACTCGTCCGAGGTGATGTGAACTGCTCGCCCCAGCGCGCCCGGGTTGCCCAGCAGGCCCACGAGCCCGACCGCGAAGTCCTCGTTCCAGGTGAAGGTCCACAGCGACTCGCCGTCGCCGTGCAGGATCGCGGGTTTGCCGTCGAGCAGCCGCTGCCAGTGCGCCCAGGGGTTGCCGAAGTGGAAGTTCGTGGGGATCGCCCGTTCGCCGTAGGTGTGCGAGGGCCGCACGATCGTCCACGGGACGTCGGAGTCGACGCCGAGCAGGGCGTCCTCGCAGGCGATCTTGTCGCGGGCGTACTGCGAATAGGGGTTGCCCTGCGGCGAGGACTCGGTCACCACGTGGTGGGGGAGCGGCTTGAGGTAGGTCGAGCACGAGCTGATCAGCGTGTACTGGCCCACGCGCCCCGAGAACACCCGCAGGTCGCGCTCGACGTCAGATGCGGTGAACGCCAGGAACTGCACCACCGAGTCGAACTCGCGATCACCCAGCACCTCGGCCAGCGCCGCCTCGTCGCGCGCATCGCCCATGAGGTGCTCGACGCCCTCGGGCAAGGGCTCGCGGTTGCCGCGGTTCAACACCGTCAGCGAGTGCCCCTCGGCGAGGATGCGGGAGACGACGGCTCGGCTGATGGTTCCGGTTCCCCCGGTGAGCAGGACGCGCATGGCGCCCATCCTGTCACTTCAGCAACCGGCACGCCGCCCGCATCGACATCGGCCGGAACCCCGCCTCCATCGCCCGCGCGCGCAACCCCGGCTGGGCCAGCAGCAGCGCCCACCCGCGGCGCAGCAGCACCAGCGGCGGCTTTCGCTTGCCCGCGAGGTCGCGCCGCAACCTCAAGAACGCGACCAACCACCGCGACCGGTCCAGGTAGATCGGATCGACCACCAACCCGGCCGCCCGCGCGACCGGCAGCAGTTCGATCGCGAAGATCCCCTCGGCGATCACGCAAGTCTGCCCCGCCACCACCACCTCGTGCTCCCCGACCCGGCGGCTCTCGACGATCGAGTAGGTCGGCACCACCGCGCGCCCGTCCCGCACGAGCGATGCCAGCGCCGCGACGGCCCCCTCCGCATCCCAACTCAAGGGGTCGTCCCAGTCCACGATGCCGTGCGCGCGGGGCAGGCCGGGGTGGTCGGCGTCCCGGTAGAAGTCGTCGAGGCGCAACGGCAGCGCGCCGACGAGCCGGGCCAACCGCGACTTGCCGCTGCCCGACGGCCCGGCCAGCAGGACGACCCTGGTCACAGTCCCAGCGCGGCCGCCATGTCGGCCTTCAAGCGCTCCATCACCTCGGACGCCTCCGCCCGCGCCGCCGCCAGGTCACCCGAACGCTCGGGCGGCAGGGACACCTGCAGGTAGACCTTCAACTTCGGCTCGGTGCCCGACGGTCGCGCCACCGCCCGGACGCCCTCGCCCTCGAACAGCACCGCATCCGTGGGGGGCAGGCCGTTCCAGCCCTCGTCGAGGTCGGACGCCACCACCGGCACCCTGGCCAGCTCGCTCGGCAACGCACCACGCAGACGCGCCATCGCATCGGAGATCAGCGACAGGTCGGACACGCGGAACGACAAGGGTGCCGTCACGTGGACGCCGTAGGTGCGGGCGATCTCGTCGAGCCGGTCAGCGACCGTCGACCCCTCGGCCTTCAGCGACGCCACCAGCGCCAGCACCCGGGTCAGGGTCGAGATGCCGTCCTTGTCGGCCACGGCGGCCGGGTCGGTGCAGTAGCCGATCGCCTCCTCGTAGCCGAACGCCAGACCGGGCACGCGGCCGATCCACTTGAAGCCGGTGAGCGTCATCTGGAACGGTTGCCCTCCCGCCTCGGCCATCTTCCCCAGCAACGTGGAGGAGACCACCGAGCAGGCGTAGACGCCGGGCGTCCCGCGGCGCAGGGCGTCGTCAGCGAGCAACCAGCCGAGTTCGTCGCCCGACAACATCCGCCACGCCCCGTCGAACGGGGCGGCGAGGGCACAGCGGTCGGCGTCCGGGTCGTTGGCGATGGCGACATCGGCGTCGGTTTCACGGGCGAGCGCGAGCGCGAGGTCCATCGCGCCCTTCTCCTCGGGGTTGGGGAACGCCACGGTCGGGAACGCCGGGTCGGGCAGTGCCTGTTCGTCGACCAGCGCCGGCGCGGGGAAGCCCGTCCGGTCGAGCACGCGGGCCACGACCTCGGCGCCGACGCCGTGCATGGCGGTGTAGACCCAGTTCAGGTCCCTGGGTGCGTCAGGAGCCACCAGCGACGCGGCCCGGGCCACATAGGCGTCCAGCAGCGGCTCGCCGATGGTCTCGTAGGCGGTCGAGCGCGCGATGGACGCCAGGGGCAGCTTCGCCACCGTCTCGATCTCGGCGGCGATCTCGGCGTCGGTCGGCGGCACGATCTGTGAGGGACCCACGTAGACCTTGTAGCCGTTGTCCTGCGGCGGGTTGTGGGACGCCGTCACCACGACCCCCGCCACGCACTCGTAGTGGCCGATGCCGAACGCGATGACCGGCGTCGGCACGTGGGTGGCGGTCAGCAAGGGCCGCAGCCCGTGCCCGGCGAGGATCTCGGCGGTGTCGCGGGCGAACACGTCGGAGTTGTAGCGCGCGTCGTAGCCCACCAGGACCTTGCGGCCCTGGTGGCCGTTTGCGACCAACCAGCGCGCCAGCCCCGCGGCGGCCTGCGACACCACGACGCGGTTCATCCGGTTCGGGCCCGGGCCCAGGGCGGCCCGCAGCCCGGCGGTGCCGAACTCCAACCGGCCGGAGAAGGCGTCCACCAGCTCGGCCACCGCGTCGGCGTCGCCGCCCTCGGACCGCTCGACCAGGTGGTCGATCGCCGTCACGGTCGCCTGGTCGGGGTCGTCGGCCTGCCAGTCGCGCAGCCGCCCCAGCAACTCGCCCGGCAGCATCACAGCACCTCCAGCAGCCCGGCGAGCAGGGAGCGCAGGCGCGGCACCGCGTTGCGGCCGGCCTCGATCACCTCGGCGTGGTTCAGGGTCTCGCCGGTCATGCCGGCGGCGGCGTTGGTGACCAGCGAGATGCCGAGCACCTCGAGGCCGGCCTCGCGGGCGGCGATGCACTCCAGGGCGGTCGACATGCCCACGAGCGTGCCGCCGATGATGCCGGCCATGCGCACCTCGGCGGGGGTCTCGTACTGCGGTCCGGAGAACTGCACGTAGACGCCCTCGTCGAGGTCGGAGTCGACGGTGCGGGCCAGGTCGCGCAGGGCGGGGGAGTAGGCGTCGGTCAGGTCGACGAAGTTGGCCCCGTGCAGCGGCGTGGCACCGGTCAGGTTGATGTGGTCGGCGATGAGCACCGGGGTGCCCGGGCCCCAGGCGGGGTCGAGCCCGCCACAGCCGTTCGTCAGCACGAGGCGCGTCGCGCCCGCGGCCGCGGCCGTGCGCACACCGTGGACGACGGCGTCCGCCCCCTTGCCCTCGTAGAAGTGGGTGCGGCCGGTGAACAGGGCCGCGACGCGTCCAGAAGGAAGACGCAGGGCGCGCACGGCCCCACCGTGGCCGGCTACCACGGGCGCGGAGAAGCCGGGCAGCTCACCCAGCGGCACCTCGGCGATCACCTCACCGAGGTCGGTCGCGGCGGTGGACCACCCGGAACCCAGCACGAGGGCCACGTCGATGTGGTCGACCCCCAGGCGGGTCTTGAGGGCGGCGGCGGCCTCGGCGGCCAGGGCATACGGGTCGTCGAACTGCGTCACCCGCCCGAGCATAGTGGCGCGGGGGTCCCCCCGCTTCGACGCCCCCGGTGCCGCATGGAAGAATGCCAAGCGTGACTGACGACGTGGTGATCATCGGTGGTGGGCCCGGCGGTTACGAGGCCGCCCTGGTCGGTTCGCAACTCGGCGGGCGGGTGACGCTCATCGAACGCCGTGGGGTCGGCGGCTCGGCCGTCCTGACCGACGTGGTGCCGTCGAAGACGCTCATCGCGACCGCCGAGGTCATGAACCGCGTGCACCGCGCCGCCCGCGTGGGCCTGGAGCCGAAGGGCGACCGCTTCGCCACCCTCGCCGAGGCCACGCACGTCAACTTCGCGCACATCCACGAGCGCATCCAGCGCCTGGCGCAGCAGCAGAGTCGCGACATCCACGACCGGCTGGTGGCCGACGGCGTGCGCGTGATCAAGGGCACCGGGCGCCTCGACGGCCGCGACGCCGTCGTCGCGACGCGGGAGGACGGGGTCGAGGAGCGCATCAAGGCCGACATCACCCTGATCTCGACGGGTGCGCGGCCGCGCGAGCTGCCCGACGCGATGCCCGACGGCGTCCGCATCCTCAACTGGACCCAGATGTACAACCTCACCGAGCCGCCCCAGCGCCTCATCGTCGTGGGCTCCGGTGTCACCGGCGCCGAGTTCGCCAGCGCCTACCGCACGCTGGGTGTCGACGTCGTGCTGGTCTCCTCGCGCAAGCAGGTGCTGCCCAGCTCCGACGAGGACGCCGCGCGCGTCATCCAGTCGGTGTTCGAGAAGTCGGGCATGACGATCATGTCGAACTCCCGGGCGATCGCCGCGCGTGTGGAGGGTGACGGCGTCGTCGTCACCCTCGACGACGGCCGCACCGTCGAGGGTAGCCACGTGCTGATGGCGGTCGGCGCCATCCCCAACACCGAGGGCCTGGGCCTGGCCGAGGCCGGCGTGAACACCACCCCGTCGGGCCACATCGTGGTCGACCGCGTCTCCCACACATCCAGCCGCGGCATCTACGCGGCCGGCGACTGCACGGGCGTGTTCAACCTCGCGTCGGTCGCCGCCATGCAGGGCCGTATCGCCATGTGGCACTCCCTCGGCGACGCCGTCACCCCGCTCGACCTGAAGACCGTCTCGGCCAACGTGTTCACCTCGCCGGAGATCGCCACCGTCGGCGTCACCCAGGGCGAGGTCGACGCCGGCCTCGTGCGGGCGCGGGCCGTCGTGCTGCCCCTGGACTCGAACGCCCGGGCCAAGATGCGCGGCCTCAAGGACGGCTTCGTCAAGGTCTTCTGCCGCCCCTCGACCGGCATCAGCATCGGCGGTGTGATCGTGTCGCAGCAGGCCTCCGAGCTCATCCATGTGCTGGCCCTGGCCGTTCGCGCG
>CALMPQ010000079.1 GCA_937872005.1 uncultured Propioniciclava sp. | reverse complement strand
CTTGGTCACCGAGGCGTTGCCGTTGATCGCCGGGAACAGCAGAGCCTGGGCGTTCGCCATCTCGTAGAGGCGGTGGACGCCGGTGGTGGTCTCCTCCGTCACCCCACGGATGCTGTTGGCGAGGCTGACGAAGTCGAGTTGGCTCTGGGCCAGGGTCTTGAGGATCACCTGGTACTCGTGGCTGTCGGACGCCGCGGGCTCGGGCACCGCGCCCGTCTTGGTGAACTCGACGCCCTTGTGCACGAAGAGGGTGGCGTCCCCGCCGTCGTCGAGGATCATGTTCGGCTGCTGCCCGCCGGGCCAGGTGAGGATCTGCTCGGTGCACCACCAGTACTCCTCGAGCGTCTCGCCCTTCCAGGCGAACACCGGGATGCCGGCGGCGGCGATCGCGGCCGCGGCATGGTCCTGCGTGGAGAAGATGTTGCAGGACGCCCAGCGCACCTCGGCGCCCAGCTCGACGAGGGTCTCGATGAGGACGGCCGTCTGCACGGTCATGTGCAGGCTGCCGGCGATGCGGGCCCCCTTCAGCGGCTTGGAGTCGCCATAGCGCTCGCGCATCGCCATGAGGCCGGGCATCTCGTGCTCGGCGAGGGTGATCTCCTTGCGGCCGAAGTCGGCCAGGTTCAGGTCAGCAACCTTGTAGTCCACGAGGGGCAACCCTACCCGGCGCGGGTGACCGACGGATTTCGACTGACGTCTGTCGGACCGCGGTCGAAACGGTGTCGGTCGAAATCCGTCGGTCAGGCAGCCCCGGGTCTCGGACGCCGCGACGCCAACGCCACGGCCACCTGGTCGAGGAACGGGTCAGGATCGATTCGCAAGCCGAGCACAGGGATCTGGAGGCGGATCGTGGAGCCCTTTCTCAGCGCTTGGTCGTTGAAGCGCAGTGCGTCATCGACGCCGGCGACGCCCGCGAAGTGGTGCGCACCCTGGATCTCGACGTGGACGTCGAGCCCCTCCCACAGGACGTCGAGGAACACCCGCCCGTTCCGGCCGATCCGGACTGCCTGGCGCGTCGGCTCCGGCATCCCCCGTCGCCGGCACAACTGGGCGAAGTCGAGCTCGCCCAGCGACTCCGCCCCGGCACACACGTCCTGGATCACCGGACCCAGCACCTCGCGGCGGGCGGAGTAGCCGACCCCCGCCCAGAGGCCGAGCAGGGTCGCAGGGCTGGCCAATCGTTGTTGGACCGTCATCGCCACGAGCGTCGCCGCCTGCCGATGGGTTTGCGCCCATTGCGCCGCCCGGATCGCGGCGAGCGCCGGAGTCGTGCGGCGCAGGTCAGCCCCGACCGTCTCGCCGAGGTCACGCAGCCGGTGGTGCCGCACGCCCTCGATCGACCGCACTCGATCACCGTTGGGGACGCTCACGTGGATCACGGATTCGGTCCACCCCTTGAGCCCTCCTGCCAGCAGCGCGGTGGGCCCGTCGAGGACGGCGTTGCGACTCGACTCCCACAAGGCCCGTCGCCACAAGGCACGACCTGTGGGCGCGCTGGTTGTGATACCCAGGGTGTGGATCCCCAGCGGGCTCCAGACGCCCCGGCGCACCTCGCCGTCGAGTTGGCCTCGGGTCAGGCCGGCTGCCATCAGCATCGCGCGCGTCGCCACGCCGTCGTGATTGTCGGCGACCTCACGGGCGAGGCGGTGCCGCCGGTCGCGCTCGCGTTGTTCGGCGCGGGCCCGTTCGGCGCGCGTCAGCTTCGAGGAGAAGGGGGTGGGCTCCATGCCGACGATCCTGCCGGAACGAAGCAGCCCCGAACGCGTCATCCACAGGGAGATTTCTGTCGCCCGACGTCATTCGCCCGACGTTCGTGGCACCGCGGTCGAAACGGTGTCGGTCGAAATCTGTCGGTCACCCACCAGGGCGTCCAACGCCGCCACCAACCGCCCGCGCATCACCTCGCCCAACCCAGCGATGCGCCGCTGCTCGGCGACGTACTCCGCCTTGCCCTCGGGCGTCTCGATGCGGATCGGCTCCACCCCCAGCGCCGCCAAGTCGTAGGGCGCAGCCCGCATGTCGAGTTCCCGCGCCTCTCGCGCCACCGACAAAACCTCCATCACCAGCGATGACGGCACCGCGGGCACGAGCTTGTAGGACCACTTGTACAGATCCATCACCGCGTGCAGGCAGCCAGGTTGCTCCAGCGACACCTGGCGCTCACGCGTCGGCGCCAGCGCGTTGCGCCCCACGGCGTCCGGCGTGAAGAACCGGAACGCATCGAAGTGCGTGCACCGCAGCGACGACGCCTCGACCACCGCGTCCGTGCCCTCGTGTCCCAATCGCAGCGGCCACCCGACGTGGCGCACCTGGTCGGGTGTTGTCCGGTAGACCATCGCCCACTCGTGCAGCCCGAAGCACGACCACTGGGCCGGGCGCGATGCCGTGGCCGCCAGCAACCGCCGCACGAACCGCACCGTGTCTCCGCGCTCGGCCAGGAATCCCTCCAGGTCGAGCGACACCCCACCCGGCACCGCGCGGTAGTACCGCCAGTCCGCATGCTCGGACGCCCCCTCCAGCACCACGCCCGGGCCCGGGTGCCAGCGCCGCAGCAACGCCGGGCGGTAGGAGTAGTACGTCCACAGGAAGTCCTCGACGGGGTGCTTGATGCCCCGCTGCCGGCGCGCCACGTGGGCGGCCGCCAAGGCGTCCACGGCCCCGGCATGCGCGTCGGCCAGCGACCGCCAGACCCCCTCCGCCAGGATCACAGGGACGCGAGATGGGCCAGCGCCAGGTCGTAGCCACCCAGGCCCAGCCCCATGATGGTGCCGCGCACGTAGGGCGAGATCACCAGCTCCTTCCGCCAGGATTCCCGCGCGTGCACGTTCGAGATGTGCACCTCCACCACCGTCGAAACCTGCACCACCGCGTCGGCGATCGCGTATGAGTAGTGAGACCACGCGCCCGGGTTGATCACCACTGCGGCCCCCGACGAAGCCGCCTCGTGCAGCCACTCGACCATGACTCCTTCATGGTCCGTCTGTCTCACCTCGACGTCCAACCCCAACCCAGAACCGGTCTCGACCAGGTGCTCGGCCAGCTCGGCATGGGTGGTCGCCCCGTACACCTTGGGCTGCCGCTGCCCCAGCCGGCCGAGGTTGACCCCGTTCAGCACCAGGACCTTCATCACAGCCTCCCCTCGCGGCGGTACTCCCGACCGAGCCCGATCTGCAGGTAGGCAGCCGCGAACATGCCCTTGGCCAACACCGTGGCGTACCGCTCCATCGTCGAACCGACCGTGTGGGCCAGCGCGGTGACACGCACGTCCATGACGCGCGCGTTCTCCTCTAGGGCATCCCGCTGCTCGTCGTTCTCCGCATCGCCGAGCCCGTCGTCGACCACCACCAGGGTGGGCCGGGCCTCCTCCGACCCCTCGAACGGGTCCGCGAACGGGTCCCGTGGGCGGACGCCGGCCAGGATCGGCAGCAGCTCCCCCGCGTCGGCGGCCAAGGCCACCCGACCGGACGCCGTCCGCACCGCCTCCGCGATCCGCCGGGACGCGCGCGCCGCAAGCACCGAGCCGCCCCAGATCACGGGTTGGGCGTCGGCCAACTCGATCGCCACCATCTTGGCCGGGTTCGCCGCCAGGTCGACGCCGTGGCCAGATTCCAGGGCCACGGCGTCCAGCGCGTCGGGGACGGCGGCGGTCGAGATCGGCCCCGCCAAGCCCATCTCGTGCAGCGCAGCCAGCGCGACGATCGCGGCAGGCAGCGGGTCGGCGGTCGAGACCGGCAGCAGCGTCGTCGCCCGCGACGCCGACTGGCGGGCCAGCGACGAGTCCTCGGGCGCGGTCACGATCACGCGCGAGCCGCGGCGCAGCGCCTCGTGCGAGCAGGTCGCCGCCGACGATCCGCCACCCAGCACGATGACGAGGTCGAGCGGGCCGACCCAGCCGGGCAGGCCGAGGTTGGGCCAGGCGACGAACGGCACCGGGCACACCGGTTCGAGCACCGCGCGCAACAGCCGCGCCTCGGGCCCCACGGCGATGATGGCGCGCGGGCGCTGCTCGCCGGCCAACGACGCCAGCGCAGCTTCGGCCGCCGCCGCCTCACGGCGCAGCCGCGCACCCGCCTCGGCCAGGGGCCGCAACAGGTGGTCGGACTCGGCGAGGATCGCCGGGTCGTCGAGCCGCGACTCGTCGAACTCCGACGACATGCTCACTCCTTCTCGGGAGCGCGCGCCTCGTCCACCACGAGGATCGGGATGCCGCCCCGCACCGGGTAGGCCAGCCCGCACTCGGGCTCGGTGCACACCAACTCGGACGCCTCGTACGCCCACGTCAGCTGCCCGTGGCACGCCGGGCACACCAGCAGCTCCAGGACGCCGGGAACCAGGTCACTCATCGTTTCCTCCTCGGATCACAGCCAGCGCCTCGTCGCGCAACGCGGCCATGGTGGCCTCGTCCCGCGCCTCGACGTTGAGCCGCAGCAGCGGCTCGGTGTTGGACGCCCGCACGTTCACCCACCAGTCCTCCGTGGCGATCGTGATGCCGTCCTGGTCATCGATCGTGCCACGTCCGTCGAACGCGGCGCGCACCCGGTCGAGCACCGGCCCGACGGCCGGCACGGTGGAGTTGATCTCCCCGGACGCCTCCCACCCGGCGAAGCGCGCCGCCAGCTCCGACATGGACGCCGCCCCCCGGCCCAGCATCGCCAGCACGTGCAGGCCGGCCAGCATGCCGGTGTCGGCGCCCCAGAAGTCGCGGAAGTAGTAGTGCGCGGAGTGCTCCCCACCGAAGATCGCGTCGTTCTCGGCCATGTGTGCCTTGACGCTCGTGTGCCCGACGCGGCTCACCACGAGGTTGCCCCCGAGTTCGTCGATGACCTCGGCGACCGCACGCGACGTGATCTTGTTGATCACGATGGTGCCGCCGGGCTCACGGGCCAACTCCTGCGAGGCGATCATCGCCGTGACGACCGACGGCGAGACGACCTCGCCGCGCTCGTCGATGATGAAGCAGCGGTCGGCGTCCCCGTCGAAGACCAGACCGACATCCGCCCCGTGTGATCGCACCGCAGCCTGGGCGTCCACCAGGTTCTCAGGGATCAGCGGGTTCGGCATGTGGTTCGGGAAGGTGCCGTCAAGCTCGAGGTACAACCCGACCACCTCAAGGGGGAGGGGCCCGAGCACGACCGGCGTGGTCAGCCCGGCCATGCCGTTGCCGGCGTCCACGACGACCTTGAGCGGG
>CALMPQ010000078.1 GCA_937872005.1 uncultured Propioniciclava sp. | reverse complement strand
TGGGGGCCGGGTGGAAGTTGTTCACCTCAACCCACCGGGTGGAAGTCGTCGGGCTGCGGGCCGAACACGAAGCGGCGACCGGCCACCTCGTCGACCTCGAGACGGATCCAGTTCTCCTTCAGGGTCGGGACCCACGGTTCGAGGCCCAGGGTCGCTGCCGCATCGGCCTCGGCGCCCTCCAGGCGGCGCGGGGTGCCGTGTGCCAGCACGCTGACCGCGCCCTCGTGCGTCCACTCGTCGACCTGGAAGGCCATGCGCCCGCCGAGTGACACCGCGAACAGCTTGCTGCCCTCCGCCGTGCGGAAGATGATCGACCGGTCGTCCACCACGTAGTTGACCGGGAAGATGTCGGGCTCGCCACCGATCACGATCGCGAGGCGTGCGACGCGGTGTTCGGAGAGGAACTGCCAGGCCTGGGGGGCGTCGAGGTCCTGGTAGGGCTCGTGGGGCGTCGTCATGCCCCCATCAAACCACGCCCGCTAGCCTCATTCGCATGAGCAGGATCATCGCGGGACGCGCGGGCGGCCACCGGCTCGCCACGCCCGGCCATGCGCGCACGCGCCCGACGAGCGACCTGGTGCGGGAATCCGCCTTCAACCTCATCGCCGACTGGGCGGGCACCATGGGCGAGCCCGCTGACCAGATGCTGGACAGGTTCAGCTTCCTGGACCTCTACGGGGGCACGGGGGCCGTGGCCCTCGAGGCTGCCTCCCGCGGTGCAGGTCCCGTCGTCTGCGTGGAGCGTGACCGGCCCACGGCCGCCCTCGCCCAGGGCAACGCGGACGCCACCGGCCTGGCCGTCCAGGTGGTGGGGGCGTCGGTCGAGGGCTATCTGGCGGGGACGCCGCGGCAGTTCGACATCGTGTGGTTCGACCCGCCCTACGACCTGCCGACCCCCGTGGTGAGCGCGCAGGTGGAGCGGGTCGTGGATGCGTGGCTGGCCCCGGACGGGTTGGTCGTCGTGGAACGTTCCAGTCGCGACACGCCGCCAACATGGCCGGAATCCCTCACCGACCAGCGGGTACGGCGTTACGGTGAGACGACGCTGTACCTCGCGACCAAGGAGGATGAGGCATGAGGGCGATCTGCCCCGGCTCCTTCGACCCCGTCACGCACGGGCACCTGGACATCATCGAGCGCGCCTCGAAGATGTTCGACGACGTGCTCGTGGCCGTGGGTCGCAACAGCGCCAAGAACTACCTGTTCACCCCCGACGAGCGTGCCGCCATGCTCGAGGACGCCACGCGCGCCCTCCCGAACGTGCGGGTCGAGATGCTCGAGGGGTTGCTCGTGGACTTCTGCCGCGACCGCGACATCGACGTGATCGTCAAGGGCCTCCGCTTCGCCAGCGATTTCGAGTTCGAGCTGCAGATGGCGCAGATGAACCACGCCCTGTCGGGGATCGAGACGATCATGCTCCCGACCGCGGCGCGCTGGGCGCACCTGAGTTCGACCATGATCCGTGAGGTTGCCAAGCTGGGGGGCGACATCACCCAGTTCGTGACGCCGGCGGTCGCCGCGCGGATCGCTGACAAGACGTCCCACACGACCGAAGGAGGAGCGGCATGACCGGAGCAGCTGGGGAGGCACTGGCCGCACTCCGAGCGCTCGTGGAGCAGGCGAAGGGTGTGCCCATGACGTCGAACGTCATGGTGTCCCGTACCGAACTGCTGGCCCTGATCGACCGGGTCGATGCAGCGGCTCCCGACGAGGCGTCGCAGGCGGGGGCGTCCGAGGCCGACGAGGTCGTCGCCCAGGCGCGCGCCGAGGCCGACCGGATCGTCGCCGAGGCGCAGGAACGCGCCGGTGAACCCGTCGGCGAGAGCGAGGTCGCGCGGGCCGCCGACGAGGAGGCGCGGGCGCTCAAGCTCGAGGCCGACACGTGGGTCGACGGGCGACTGGCCGAGCTGGAGACCGGCCTGCACCGCACCCTGGAGCAGATCGAGACCATGCGCGAGCGACTCCACCAGCGCAGCCGGTTGGACGACGACGACTGAGCGTTTGGACGCGGGGGCGTCCAACAGGTAAAGTAGCCATTCGGTTATGACGCTGTCGTGCCAGCAGTGAGGGGTCCCGCGATGACGAATCGCTCCATCGACCCCCGCTCGGTCCTCGTTTTCGACATCCACGATTTCGGGCACCGTGCGGGCGGAAGCAAGGAGATCGTCGCCGACGTACCTGCTCCTGAGGGCATCGGCAACGACGTGATCGGAGTGCCGACCGAGTCTCCGATCCACCTCGACCTTCGGTTCGAGGGGGTGGGCGACGGGGTTCTGGCCACTGGCGTTGCTGAGCTCCAGCTGCGCGGGGAGTGCGCTCGGTGCCTGACCGAGATCGAGGCCGAGGCCGAGATCGACCTGCAGGAACTGTTCCTCTTCCCGGGCGTGGATCCCGATGACGTCGAGGCCAGTCGTGTCGAGGCCGAGATGATCGACCTCGAACCCGTCCTGAGGGATGCGGCGATGCTCGACCTGCCGTTCATCCCCCTGTGCCGGGAGGATTGCGCCGCGCTGTGCCCCACCTGTGGGGCCAACCTGAACGACGATCCC
>CALMPQ010000077.1 GCA_937872005.1 uncultured Propioniciclava sp. | reverse complement strand
CGTCGAGCCACGTCTTGTACACCGTCCCGGACCGTCCCGGCACCAGGTCGAGGAGCCGGGCGTGAACGCGTCCGTCCTTGTCCCGGGTCAGGTCGACCATGCCGGTCAACTCCTTCGGCCCACGCTTGCGGGTGTCGACGTGGTGCCACAGGTGATCATCCACCCCGAGGGTCGTCACCCCGGCGAACCGGCCCTCGTCGGCGGCCAAGGTGTTCAGGATGGGTTGGATCGAACCCCACACCGTCTTCCACGCCACCCCCAACTGACGCGCCAACCCCGTGGATGGAGGCGTGCTCGCGACGGACCTGCTCGATCACCCACCGGCACGCCCGCATGGTCAACAACCCACGCGGGCGGGCGACCTGCTCGTCCTGCTCGGTGAACACCCGCGTCGGGCAAGCCGGCTCCAGACACCGCCACGTGCGCTTGCGCCACCGCAGCAAGGTCGGCCTCCCGAAACAGGGAATGTCGACCAGCGTGGTCGTGCGCCGGCCGCGACTCTCAGCGACCACCCCACACGTTGGACAGCCCATCAGCGTCGGCGCGGACTCCATCGTGACCACCAGCACCCCGTCGGCTTTGTCCACGTGCACCACGTGCAAGCCGTCCAAACCGACCAGAAGGTCGCAGTGGTCACAATACGAAGGGGTCGTGGAAGCGCAGCAGCACTCCGTAGGCTCGGACACGTCGAGGCCTTCCGGTCAGGTTGAAGAGACGCTTCCGATCCTGAAGGCCTCGACCCCCAACCACCATCACACCGCGCTCGGGCGTGTCGCGCTCACCCCCACCTCAAGTACGAAGAGCCTCTAAAGCGGAGCGGATCAGCTCTTCGGACCAGGTTGAGGGGCGCTCCTCGACCTCCTCAACAGATCCAGAATCGCGCGGGGAGGACGCGACAGAGATGCCTCTTGCCTGAGCTACAAGCTCCTCGGCACTCTCGACTTCTACCAGCCGCCTGTTCCACAATCCCGAATGCCGTCTCGATGAGGGCCTCTCACTCTCGAGTCGGTAATCCCACAGCCTTCGCTGACCTGATGAAGGCTGTGCGTCGCGACAGTGCGCACGGTCGCCGCCCTGCCGCCTCACGCCGCGAACCCCCGATGCCGCTGGTCGTTAGATTGAGACGACGTCCACTGGGGACTATGGATCGCTAGGTTGCGTTCGTGAATGATCCGACTGAGGGCGTAGGAGGCCACAAAGCTTCCCCGCGAGGGCTCTCCCTCTGTTCGCCGGCGGCCCCGGTCAAGGCTTGGGTTTCAACTCCCGTGGCCGTTCAGGAAGTTCTTTAGCAGGCACCGAGAGGTGGTCATCGCCACAGCCGCCCTCATCGTAGCCTCGCTCAGCGCCGGCGCCGATGTGGTTACCGCAACCCGTGAACCCACGATTCACATCAGCATCCCAGCCGCTACCGATGGCCCTCAGCGAGAGCCGACCCAGACCGGCTGCTGGTCATCATCGGAACAAGGGGGTGCCGGCTGGGGACCCGATCGCCCCCTCTTCTCCGGAAACCACAGCCCCAGCTACCCCAGCCTGAACGCAACTCCCGATAACCCCAACTACGGTGACGAGCGGAACTTCCTGTTGGTGAAGGACGCGGCGGCGCTTGATCCCCGCGCTTGGAGTGACCGAATAGAGGTGCAGCCAGGGCACGAGTACATGGTGCGTCTCTATATCCACAACGCTGCTGAGGCCGACGATCTCGTGGCCAAAGACACCAAGACTTCGGTTGCGTTGCCGACATGCGCGGGTCACGCGATCGCCATCTACGGGTTCGTCAAGTCATCCAACTCCTTCCCTGACAGCCAGTGGGACGGGGTAGTGGTTTGG
>CALMPQ010000076.1 GCA_937872005.1 uncultured Propioniciclava sp. | reverse complement strand
GGCCCCGGATCGCCCCCGGCTACCCCGAGGCCGCATGCATGGCCTCGGGTGGCACCTTCGTCCCGGGGGTGCTCGACGGTGGCTGGTGGCAGGTCGTCACATCCGGGTTCGCCCACGCCGGGGTCATGCACATCGGCATGAACATGCTCGCCCTGTGGGTCCTGGGCCCGGCCATCGAGCGGGTGCTGGGTCGGGCACGCTTCCTCGCCCTCTACGGGGTGTCCCTGCTCACCGCCTCGGCCTTCGTCCTCTGGCTGGCTCCGTCCACCACCACGACCGTGGGGGCGTCCGGCGCCATCTCGGGCCTGATGGGCGCCCTGCTGGTGCTGGTGCTCCGCCACCGCGGGGATGCGCGAACCGTGCTGATGTGGATCGGCATCAACGTCGTCATCACCGTGCTCGGCAGCGCCTTCATCTCCTGGCAGGGCCACCTGGGTGGCTTCCTGGGCGGCATCGCGACGACGCTCCTGCTGATCGGTCTGCGGAAGGCGACCCGCTGGCAGTGGCTGGCCGTGAGCGCGGTCGGGGTGATCGCCCTCGTCGCCATGGCCGCGCGCGTGGTGGTCGGCTGACCGCCGCGGTCAGGCCCCGTGGGGTCGCAGGCTGACCACGATCGACCAGGACCGGCCGGCGTCGGCGTCCATGCCCTCGTCGCGGGTGCGGAACTCGTCGAGGAGTTCCTCGAGGCGACGGCGCAGTTCGCCGTGATCGTCCTCGGAGAGCCGCATGAGGGTGCGCCACGCCGTGGCCTCCCCCTGGGCCTGGGCCACCTCGATCTCTTCGAGGAGGAAGTCGCCGAAGCCGGCCGAGCTGCGGCCGGCCGCCCAGACGAGGTCGGTGGTGCGGTACGGGATCTCGACCGCGTTGCGCTGGCCGCGCCGCGGCTCCTCGGCCGCGAGGAATCCCGTCGCCACCAGCGTGCGCACGTGGTGCAGCATGGACCCCGGGTTCACGCCCAACAGGTCGGCGAGTTCCTTGTTGGTCAGGGCCTCGTCGAGGCACGCCCGCAGCACCCGCCAGCGCACCGGTGAGGAGAGGGCACGGGCCCGCGCAGCGATGGTCTCGTCGTCCAGGTAGATGGACGACCCGGCGCCTTCGCTCCCGTGCTCCACGCTCATGTACTCCCTCAGTCCTTCGACTCTGCCCGCGTCCCTGCCGCCTTGCCTGACGAGGGGCGCACTTCTCGCACGCAATCCTGCCACATCTAGGGGTGATGCCCCAGTAGTGCGCTCGCGCCCATCGTACTCGCCCCACGCCCCGAGAGTCGGGAGGCTTCCGCCGCGCCCTGCGCTCTGGCAGTCTGGGGGCCGCACGGCCGAGCGCCGACAGGACACCTTCGCCACAGACCGAATGGGACATCATGGGACTCTTCGACTCCATCAAGGACGCCCTCACCACCGACGACGCCGAGCGCTACGACATCGCGGCGAAGAACCTCGAGCGGGATCGCGCCGAGCTCGAGCGGATCCGCAAGGACGTGGGCGACAAGACCGACGCGGCCTCCCTCAAGCGGGTCGAGCGCGCCGAGAAGACCGTCTCCGACGGCCAGGCTGTCGTGGACGAGCTGGCGAAGAAGGCCGGCGTCGCCGCGGCCGACCCGGCGGCCGAAGCCGAGGCCCGGGCCACGGCTCAGGCTGACGCCGAGGCCACCGCCCAGCGCGAGGCCGAGGCCGTCCAGCGCATCAAGGACCAGCAGCGCAAGTACGCCGAGCAGCAGGCCGCAGATAAGGCCGCAGCCGACCAGGCTGCTGCGGAGAAGGCCGCCGCGGAGCAGGCCGCGGCCGCACCGGTCGAGGCCGCGCCGGTCGAGACCGAGCCGCTCGTCGCCACCGAGCCCGCCCTGCGCGAGCACACCGTCGTGAAGGGCGACACCCTGTCGGCGATCGGCAAGAAGTACGGCGTGAAGTGGCGCGACATCGCCGCGCTCAACGACGTCAAGAACCCCGACCTGATCTTCCCGGGCCAGGTGTTCAAGATCCCGAACGCCTGACGTTGATCCTCATCGACGAGCCGGTCTGGCCGGCGCACGGCACCCTGTGGGGCCACGTCGTCTCCGACATGTCGCTGGAGGAACTGCACGCGTTCGCACGCGCCCACGGCCTGTCGGCCCGAGGCTTCGACCACGACCACTACGACTACCCGCTCGCCCGCCGTGACGACCTCCTCGCGGCGGGCGCGGCGCTGGTGGAGGGCACCGACCTGGTCAGGCGTCTGGTCGCCTCCGGGCTACGGGTCCGCCCGGCCCAGAAGACGCCGAGCCGGGAGGAGGCGTCCGACCGGCTGCACGCCGCGTGGAGCGCGGTGCTGCCGGGCCACGAGGCGCTGCGCGACGAACTGCTCGCGCGGTGGGGCGAACCGCACCGGCGCTACCACGACCAGCGCCACCTCGCCTCCTGCCTGGCCGCGCTGGGGGCGCTGGGGTGCGACGACCGGCTCGTGCACTTGGCCGCGTGGTTCCACGACGCGGTCTACGACGGGGTCCCGGGTCAGGACGAAGAACGATCGGCCTCACTCGCCGAGGACCTGCTGGGCGGCGTCCTACCACCCCAGGAGGTGGCGGAGGTCGCCCGGTTGGTCCGCCTGACCGCCACCCACGACACGGCCGGCGACGATGCGCGCGGCGCCCACCTGCTGGACGCGGACCTGTCGATCCTCGGCGCCCTGCCGGGCCGCTACCACGTCTACGTGCGCGACGTCCGGCTCGAGTACGGCCACGTGCCCGAGGACGACTTCGCGGTCGGCCGGGCCGGTGTGCTGCGGCACCTGCTGGCCCTCGACCCCCTCTACCGGACGCCGACCGGGGCCCAGTTGTGGGCCCGTCAGGCGCACGCCAACATGACCGCGGAACTCGCGGCACTCACGTCCTGAGCAGGGGGGTTGCCGGATGATTGGCCCGCGGTTGCACCCAAGTGGCACGGTGGAACCATGACGTCCCTCACTCCCGTCGACCCCGGCACGTGGGCCTCCGCCACGTGGCGACTCGGCGCCCACATCGACCCCACCGACGGAACGACGACCTTCGCGGTCGCCGCACCGCGCGCCACGTGGGTGACGTTGGAGTTCTTCCCGGCGGCGCGCGACGCCGACGCCGACCTGACCGTGCCCATGGCCGTGGGCGAGGACGGCGTGTGGCGCGCCCGCGTCGCCGGTGCCCGCCACGGCACGCTGTACGGCTTCCGCGTCTGGGGCGCCAACTGGCCGTACGAGGACGCGTGGTCACCCGGCTCCACCATCGGGTGGGTCAGCGACCGCGACGAGGATCTCAACCACTTCAACCCCAACAAGGTGCTGTTCGACCCCTACGCCCGCGAGGTCACCCACAACCCCATGAGCGTGGGTCCGCGTCGCGCGTGGTTCGGCTCGGGCCCGGCCGACGTCGACGGACGCCCCGGCCGCACCATCGACACCGCCCACATCGCGCCCAAGGGTGTGGTGGTCGAGGACGACACCTCCTTCGGCACCCAGCCGAAGCACCCCGAGGAGGACAACGCCATCTACGAGGCGCACGTGAAGAACCTCACGATGCACCCCTCCGCGGTGTCCCTGGGCGACCTGCTGGCCGGCGTCCCGGGCTTCGAGGGCCTGCCCAACGTCCCCGACGCGTTGCGGGGCACGTATGCCGGCGCCGCCTACCTCGCCCCCTACCTGCAGGCGCTCGGCGTCACCGTGATCGAGTTGCTGCCGGTGCACGAGACCGACTCCGACCAGGTCGGGCCGGTCGCGGGAACCACGAACCACTGGGGCTACCAGACGCTGGCCTTCTTCGCCCCGAACCGCGACTACTCCTCCGACAAGAGCCTCGGGGGCCCGACGCGGGAGTTCAAGCAGATGGTCAAGGCGTTCCACGACGCCAACCTCGAGGTGTTCCTCGACGTCGTCTACAACCACTCCGCCGAGGGCGGCAACTGGGGCGGCGACCTCGACTCGGCGGGTTTCACCACGCTGGGCGGGTTCGCCACCACCGACTACTACGTGCTGACGAGCGAGGGCGGCCTGATCGACGGGGCCACCGGCACGTCGAACCAGATGAACTTCTCCTCCGACATCACCTGCCGGCTGGTGCTCGACTCGCTCGCGCACTGGCACGACACCATGGGGGTGGACGGCTTCCGGTTCGACCTGGCGCCCGTCCTGGGCCGGCGTCCCGACGACGCCGAGGCCGAGGACTGGGACGCCCAGCGCCGGTTCTTCCCCGAGCACCCGCTGCTGCGGGGCGTCCGGGAGATGGCCGCGGCGAAGACCTTCGAGGTCATCGCCGAGGCGTGGGACCTGTGGGGCTACGAGGTCGGCAACTTCCCCTCGGGCTGGGGCGAGTGGAACGGCCGGTTCCGCGACGCGATGCGCGGCTACCT
>CALMPQ010000075.1 GCA_937872005.1 uncultured Propioniciclava sp. | reverse complement strand
CTGCCAACCACCCCGGTGGTCGGGCTCGTCAGCGTCGCCGCCGCCAGATCGGCCTCGGCCGACTCCAGCTGCTGGCGGGCCTGGAGGAGACGGGCGCGGTCGTTGGCGATCGTCGCGTCGGTCACGGTGCCCCCGAAGGAGGCCATCATCTGGGCCTCGAGCTGGGCCTGGGCCTGTCGGATCGCGTCCTCGGCCGCCTTGCGGGCGGCTGCCTCGACCTGCTTCTGGGCGGCGGCCATGGCCTCGGTGAGCTGCGCCTGTGCCGCGGCGATGGCGGCCTGGGCCTGCTGGGTCTGGGCGGCGAGACCTTGGGCCGCGGTGCCGATCGCGGCTCCCGCCCGCCCCTCTGCGTGGGCCAGCCCGACCATGGCGTCGGAGCAGGCCTGCACCTGGTCGGCCATGCCCACGAGCTTGTCGAGGTGGTGGTCGGGGTCGGCAGTGGCCAGCGCGGGCGCCACGGACGCCATCGGTTCGGGCGTGCTGCTGGGCGTCACTGTCGGGGTCGGTTCGGTGGTGGGCGTCGGTTCGGCGGTGGGCGTCGGTTCGGGAGTCGGGGTGGGTTCGGGAGTCGGACTCGGCGACGGGGTCGCGGAGGGGGACGCCGTCGGCTGCGCCGTGGGGAGTGCCGTCGGTAGGGGACTGGGCAGGGACTCGCGCAGGTCGCGCAGGCGCTGCAGGGCGGAGAACACCGGGGTGCACTGGGCCTGTTGGGCCTGGACCGCGCCCTGGAGGGCGGTCAGCGAGGCGTTGAGCTCGTTCAGGTAAGCGGGCGGCTGCGCCTCGGGCATGCCACCCCCCGGGCCGCTTCCCGGCATCCCGCCAAACATGCCTCCGGGCAGGCTGCCCGGACCACCCCCGGAGGGCGCGCTCCCGCTCGGCAGACCACTCCCACCGGGCAGCCCACCCCCGAGACCGGCGGGGACGCCGGGGCTGCCGGCGCGCTGGGCGGCGAGGTCGGCGTCCAGTTGGGCCTCGGCCTGGGCGACCTGGGCGCGCGCCTGCAGCACGGTCAGGCGCAGGGGGGCGGGGTCGATGCTGACCAGTTGCTGGCCTGCCGTGACCTGGTCGCCGAGGCGGACGTGGACGGCCGTGACCATGCCGTGGTTGCGGTAGGTGACCTCGGCCTGGCCGTCCCGCTCGACCGGGCCGACCAGCGAGATCGACTGGGTGATCGGGCCGCGCGCCGCGGGCGCGGTGACGTACACGGCGCCGACGGCGCGGGGCCAAGCGGCCCAGGCGACGAGGCCCAGCGCGACCGCCAGCACGGCGGCGACGACCCACCCGGCGCGCTTCATCACTCGCTCCTCAGGGCGTCGATGGGGGGCAGGTTCGCCGCGCGGGCGGCCGGGTACGTGCCCGCGATGAGCCCGATGCCGAGCGACACCGCGAGGGCGAGCAACGTGGCGGGCAACGAGACGGTGACCTGCAGGTCGAGCAACGGGGTGAGGATCGCGGCGCCGGCGATGCCCAGCGCCACCCCGAGCGTGCCGCCGAGCAAGCCGAGGATGCCCGCCTCGACGAGGAACTGCCGCCGGATCAGGGCCGGCGTGGCCCCGAGCGCCTTGCGGAGGCCGATCTCGCGCACCCGCTCGGAGACCGACACCAGCATGATGTTCATCACCCCGATGCCGCCCACCACGAGCGAAATGGCGGCCAGACCGGCGAGCAGGGTGGTGAGCACCGACGTCATCGTGTTCATGGCGGTCAGCAGGGCCTGGAAGGTCATGATCGAGAAGTCGGGGTCGGCCGCGGTCTTCGCGTGGTTCACCGTCAGCGCCCGCGTGATCTGCTGGTGCGCCGACGAGATGGCCGCGTCATCGCGCGCCGCGACGTAGATGGCCTGGAGGTTGCGCGCCGAGGCGGGGGGCACGAGGCGCTGGGCCACGGTCGTGATCGGCATCACGACGGTGTCGTCGTCGTTGGTCATCGAGCTGGCGCCGACCGACTCCAGAACGCCCACCACGAGGAAGGTCTGGCCGCTCATCACGACCTCCTGCCCGACGGCGGGGGAGTCCGCGAAGAGGTTGCCGGCGGTGGTCGGGCCGAGCACCACGACCTGGGCCGCCGAGGCCTGCTCGACCTCGGTGAAGAACCGGCCATCCACCAGCCCGCGGGCGCGGACGGCCGGCCAGTCGGTCGTGGTGCCGGTCACCTGCGACGCCCAGTCCCTGGTGCCGTGCTGGACGCTCACGCGCGTCCCCATCATCGGGGCCACGCCGGCCACGTCGGGCGCGACCAACGGGTCGGCGATGGTGTCGGCGTCCTCGAGGGTCAGCGACTGCACGCCGGCGGTGCGCTGGCCGGACGCCGATGACGAGCCCGGCATGACGATCAGCAGGTTGGAGCCGAGCTTGTTGATCTCCGCGGTGATCTGGTGGCGGGCGCCCTCGCCCAGCCCCACGGTGAGCATGACCGCGGCGATGCCGATCAGGATGCCGAGCATGGTCAGCAGCGAGCGCATCCGCCGGCCGAGGAGCGCCTCGATCGCGGTGCGGAACGTCTCGGACCAACTCATGCGGGCACCCCCGCGTCCTCCGACAGCAGGCCGTCGGTGATCCGGACCACCCGGCGGGCCTCCTGGGCGACATCCGCCTCGTGGGTGATGAGCACGATGGTGCGCCCGGCGTCGTGCAGTTCGTGGAAGAGGGTGAGCACGTCGCGGGTCGACACCGAGTCGAGGTTGCCCGTCGGCTCGTCGGCGAGGATCAGCGCGGGATCCGTCACCAGCGCGCGGGCCACCGAGACACGCTGCTGCTGGCCGCCCGACAACTCGCCCGGCCGGTGGTCGACGCGGTCGGCGAGCCCGACGCGGGTGAGGGCGTCCATGGCCCGGTCGTGCCGTTCGGCCTTGCTGACACCGGCGTAGACCAGCGGCAGCTGGACGTTGCGCAGCGCGGTCATGGACGGCAGCAGGTTGAACTGCTGGAACACGAAGCCGATGCGACGGTTTCGCACGTCGGCGAGCTCGGCCTCGGTCATGTGGCTGACGTCGACGCCGCTGAGCTCGTAGGTTCCCGCTGAGGGTACGTCGAGGCAGCCGAGGATGTGCATGAGGGTCGACTTGCCCGAGCCGGAGGGGCCCATGATCGCGACGAAGTCGCCCTCGGCGACCGTGAGGTCGACGCCACGGAGCGCCTCGACGGCGACGACACCGGTGTCGTAGGTCTTGCGGACCCCGGTCATCTGCAGGAGGGCGTTCATCGCGCCGCGCTGGGTGTCGGGTCGGGCGAGGCCAAGGTGCCCCCGGGGCCGAACTGGGGACGCGGTGGCGGGGTCACGACGACGCTGCGGCGCGCCTGCACCTCGTCGCCCTCATCGAGGCCCGCGGTGATCTCGATGCGGTCGCCGAACCGGCGCCCGATCGTGACCTCGACGATCGACACGGCGCCACCCACCTGCTTGCGCACCGTCGGCTTGTCGTCGGTGATCCAGATCGCCTCGCCGGGGATCGTCAGGACGCCACGCTCGGTGCCGGTGGTGACCACGGCGTCGGCGTTCGAGCCCGAGAACAGGGTGGCGCTGGGGTCGGTCACGCGCAGGGTGACCGGGAACGTCGCCGCTTGACCGGATGCCGCGGTCGCCACGATGCCCACCGTGTCGACCACCGCCGCCACGTGCTGCGAGGTGCCGGTCGGGGTGACGACGGCCTCCTGGCCCGGCTTCAACTGGGGCAGGTCGGCCGTGCCGACCTCGGCCTCGAGCTTCCAGGCGTCGGGCACGACGACCACGATGGCAGCGCCGGACGCCGACCCACCCGTGGCGCCCCCGGTCGCGCCCGCCAGCCCCGACAGGCCGGAGAGTCCCGACATGCCCGAGGCCCCGGAGAGCCCGGACATGCCCGCGAGCGAGCCGGACGAGCCGCCGGCAGCGCCCGTGACCTGGTCGCCGACCTCGATGTTCACGGCGGCGACGACGCCGGCGAGCGGCGCGGTGAGCAGGGCGTCGGCCAGGCGGCTGCGCGCCTGGGTCACCGAGGCGTCCGCCGACTCGATCCCGGCTCGGGCGGCGGCCAGTTGCGCCGACGTGGCTCGACCCGAGTCGCGCACGGTCTGCAGTTGCGCGCGGGCGGCCGCCGCCTGCGCCTCGGTGAGGCTGACGGCATTGCGGAGGTCACGGTCCTCGACCGAGGCGAGCTGCTGGCCGACGACGACCTGGTCGCCGACCTTGACGTCGATGGTGCGCACCGTGCCGGGCACCGCGAACGAGGCGTTGGCCTGCTGCTGCGGGGCGAGCACCCCGGCCAGCGACACCGAGGTGGCCTCATCGGTGCGTGTGGCCCGGACGACCTCGGTCGCCTGCTCGGGGGCCGGGCGCGCAGCGTTCCAGATGACGAGGCCCGCGACCAGCGCGATCGCCACGAGGACGCCGCCGATGACCAGCACCCAGCGCCGCCTCGACCAGGGCCGTCGGGTGCGGGACTTGCTCATGCGGACTCCTCGAGACGTGAAAGCCCCTCCAGACTAGTCGGCGCCACCGACAAGCCCGACCGGGTCCGACTAGCATCCGTGCCATGGACCGCATGGAGACCCCCGCGGGACGCCTGGCCCGGCGTGGCTTCGGGGACGCGCGCCACGCGGTCGCCGTCATCGAGTCCTGGTTCGCGGTGTTCGACGACGAGGAGGCCATCCGCCACCTGGTGGACGAGGTGCTCGCCAGCGCCGACCCCGACCTCGCGATGAGTGGGTTCGCCCGGCTGGCGGCCGACCAACCGGACGCCTTCACCCACGTCATCGGTGACCCCGAGCGGGTGCACCGGGTGGCCCGGGTCATGGGCGCCTCGGTTGCGCTCAACCACCACCTCGGCGTCCGCCCCGAGGCGTTGGCCCAGCTCGACCACGAGCCGTGGCCCCGCGACGCCGCCACCCTGCGCTCCGAGCTGCTGCGCTCGGTCGGCGCCGACCCGGACGCCCCGGCCCCGGTCGCCGTCCTGGGCACCTCTGACGCCCTCCGACTGGCCTACCGCTCCGCCCTGCTGCGCATCGCCGCCCGCGACCTGACCGCCGAGAACCCCGTGGCCGTGGTGCACGACATCGGCCGCGAGCTCGCCGACCTCGCCGACGCGGCGATCGAGTCGGCCCTCGCCCTCGCCCGGGCGGAGGTTCCCGGCCACGAACGCGTGCGGTTGGCGGTGCTGGCCATGGGCAAGTGCGGCGCGCGCGAGCTCAACTACGTCTCCGACGTCGACGTCGTGTACGTGGCCGAGCCGGCGCTCGACGACGCCGGCGAGCCGGTCGCCTCGACGACGGAGGCCGTGGCGATCGCGACCAAGCTCGCGGCGTCCATCGCGCGGATCTGTTCGGCGCACACCGGCGCCGGGACGATCTGGCAGGTGGACGCCAACCTGCGCCCCGAGGGCAAGGCCGGCCAGCTCGTGCGGACGCTCGCGTCGATGCGCACCTACTACGAGAAGTGGGCCAAGAACTGGGAGTTCCAGGCGCTGCTCAAGGCCCGTCCGATGGCAGGCGACCTCGCCCTGGGCCGTGAGTTCGTCGACCTCGTGGGGCGTCGGGTGTGGTCCGTGGCCGACGACCCCCAGTTCGTGAACGAGACCCAGGCGATGCGCAAGCGGGTCATCTCGTTGATCCCGGCGCGGGAGGCGGAGTCCGAGATCAAGCTGGGCGCGGGCGGCCTGCGGGACACCGAGTTCAGCGTGCAATTGCTGCAACTCGTGCACGGGCGCGCCGACGACCGGTTGCGGGTGCGCGGGACCTTCGACGGGCTGCACGCGCTGGTCGGGGCCGGGTACGTGGGCCGCGTCGACGGCCAGCAGCTCGAGGAGGCGTACCGACTGCAGCGCGTGCTGGAGCACCGCATCCAGCTGCACCACCTGCGGCGCACGCACCTGATGCCGAGCGATGACCTCAGCCGGCGCCGCCTCGCCCGCAGCCTCGGCTTCTCCTCGGGCGACGAACTCACCGCCGCCTGGCGCGCCTCGACCCGCAAGGTGCTGCGGCTGCACCAGCGCATCTTCTACTCGCCGCTGCTCGAGGCGGTGGCCCGCATTCCGTCCGAGGCCGTGCGGTTGACGTCGGACGCCGCCGAGACCCGCCTGCGCGCGCTCGGCTTCAACGACACGCGCGCCGCGCTGAGGCACATCGAGGCGCTGACCAGCGGTGTCAGCAGGCAGACCGAGATCCAGCGCCAGCTGCTGCCGGCGATGCTGGGCTGGTTCGCCGAAGGCCCCAACCCTGACCACGGGCTGCTGGCGTTCCGGCAGGTGTCGGAGGCGCTGGGGTCGACGTCGTGGTATCTGCGCGCCCTGCGTGACGAGGGGGCGATGGCGCAGAACCTGGCCGTCGTCCTCTCGTCGAGCCGCTACGCCGTCGACCTGCTGCTGCGGGCCCCCCAGACGGCGCAACTGCTGTCGGACGACACCCTCACGCGCAGCCAGGACGACATCCTCCGCGAGATGACGGCGTCGGCCCGGCGGCACGACGACCCGAACGCGGCGGTGGAGGCGATCCGGGGCGTCCGGCGCAAGGAGTTGCTGCGCATCGCGATGGCCGACCTGCTGGGTCGCATGGACGTCGTCGGGGTGGGCGACGGGCTGAGCGACATCATGTCCGCCACCATCGACGCCGCGCTCGGGGTCGCACGACGGGAGCACCCCGACGCGCCCCCGCTCGCGGTGATCGCGCTCGGCCGCTGGGGCGGGCGGGAGCTGTCCTACTCGTCGGACGCCGACGGCATGGTCGTCATCGCCGACTCCGACGACCCGGAGGCCGTGGGCCGGGGCACCAAGCTCGTGGCCCGGCTGCGGGAACTGCTCCGGCGCCCGGGGGCGGACCCGGCCGTCGAACTCGACCTCGACCTGCGCCCCGAGGGCAAGGGCGGCCCCGTGGTGCGGACACTGTCCTCGTACCGGGCCTACTACGAGAAGTGGTCGTCGACCTGGGAGGCGCAGGCACTGGTGCGCGCCGCGCACGGGGCGGGCGATGTGGGCCTCTCGGGGGAGTTGCTGCGCGTGATCGACACGGTGCGCCACCCCGAGGGCGGTATTCAGGCTCGTCAGGTGAACGAGATCCGCAAGCTCAAGGCCCGCATGGAGAACGAGCGGATGCCCCGCGGGCTCGACCCGCGCCGGCACGTGAAGCTCGGCCCGGGCGGGCTGTCGGACGTCGAGTGGTGCGTGCAGTTGCTGCAGTTGAGGCACAGCCACGCCGACCCCGCGCTGCGGACGCCCCGCACCCTGGCCGCGCTGGAGGCCGAGGAGGTGGGCGGCGTCCTCGCCCCGGGGGACGCCGACGCGTTGCGCGAGGCGTGGCTCCTGGCCACCCGGATCCGCAACGCGACCATGCTGTTGCGGGGGCGGGCGTCCGACACGATCCCGACCGATGCCCGCGAGCGGTCAGCGGTGGCGCAGTTGCTGGGCTACGCGCCCGGCGAGGCGTCGCTGTTCATCGACGACTGGTCCCGCGTCGCGCGTCGTTCGCGCGAGGTCATGGACCGCGTCTTCTGGGGGCTGGGTTCGTCCGGCTGAGCCTCTTCGCTGGTGAGCTTGTCGCGGCGCCGTCGACGCCGTTATCTGATCGTGACCAAAGTCGTCAGGGCTTGATCCGAACACAGCACCGAAATTGTCGGACCCGGCAGGGAGGGTTGGGTCATGGCAGAACTGGTACTCAAGACCGTCGCCGACGCGGCGGCCGCGCTGGACCATGCCACGAACGCGATCCGGGCTGGTGAGGTCGCCCAATGCCTGGCGATCGCCGCCCTGTGTGACCTCCACCACGTGGACGAAACCGTGCTGGTGGCGGGGTGTGAACGGTGGGTGCCCGGCGGCGCGGACGGTACCCCGTTGATCGGGGAGTTCGTCACCGCCCACATCTCGACCTTGTTGGGGGTGAGTATCAGTGGGGCGTTCGGGTGGATCAACCGGGTCCTCAACCTCCGCCACCGCCACCCCACCCTGTGGCGTTTGGTGATCGAGGGTGACATCCGCGCGTTCGAGGGCTTCCGCGTCGCCGAGGCGGCCGCCGCCGCGAAACTCGATGTCGCCGCGTGCGCACGGTTCGACCGCCTGTGCGCCACCGCCCTCAGTTTGCAACCCTGGGGCAGGGTGAAGGGCCAGGTCGAGAAATGGCTCCTGCTGGCCGACCCGGAGCAAGCCGTCGCCAACGCCCAAGCCGCCAGCCGCCGACGTGACGTGACCCTCGGCCGGATCAAGGACGGCCACATCGGCCTGTGGGGACAGTTGGACGCAGCTGATGGGCTCGCACTGGATGAAGCCCTCACCTTGTTGGCCGACACCGTCGACGGCCACACCATCGAC
>CALMPQ010000074.1 GCA_937872005.1 uncultured Propioniciclava sp. | reverse complement strand
AGGTGGCGCGCTCGGTGGCCCGATCGTCGGCGCCTTCGGCTACTCGGCGGCCCTCAGGGCCGGCGACCCCGGCTTCGACCACATGGTCACCGGCCTGCGCATCGCGACCGGCTGGGTGCCCGCCGCGCTGGGCGTCATCGCCGGTCTGATCATCTTCTTCTACCCGCTCACCGAGAAGGCGCACGTCGCCCTGGTCGCGGAGCTGAACGAGCGCCGGGCCAAGGCCGCTGGCGTCCCGACGGCGGAGACCCCGGCGCCGGTCGGCACGGGTCCCGTGGTCACCCTGTTCGAGCAGTACGGCTCGGGCGCCGACGTGATCGGGCGCAGGCTGGCCGAGCGCCTGGGCGTCCCCTACGTGGGCCAGAAGCTCAGCTCGGCCGACATCGAGCGCGCCGAGTCGGACGTCGACGACCTCGAGAGCGGCTTCGACCGGTTCCTGCGCAGTGTCGCCAACCGCGGTGTCTCGGACGCCGACCTCAACCTCGGCTCCGACCAGCGGGCCGACCGTGACCTCGCGGCCGACAACGCCATCGAGGTGCGGGACGCCATCGCTGCCGGCGGCGTCATCCTGGGTCGCAACGCGACGGTGATCCTCGCCCAGCACCCGGGTGCGCTGCACGTGCGCCTGAACGCGCCTGCGACGGTGCGCGTGGGTCGCGCCTCGGAGTTGGACGGCATCTCCGCCGAGTTGGCCGACCAGCGCCGTGACCACGAGGACCGCCTCCGCGTCGAGATGTCCCAGCGCCTCTACGGCTGGAACCCCAACGACGACGAGAACTACGACATGGTCGTCAACACGGGTCGCTACAGCCTGGACGAGGCCGTCGACATGATCGCCCGCGCCTACGAGGTGAAGTTCGGGGCTCGCCCTAGGCGAGGCCCGACTGGTAGGCGATCACCACGAGCTGGGCGCGGTCACGCGCGCCCAGCTTGAGGAGGATGTGGCTGACGTGCGTCCGCGCCGTGGCCTTGCTGATGAACAGCCGCTCGGCGAGTTCGTCGTTGTTGAGCCCCTGGGCGACGAGTTCCAGGACCTCGCGCTCGCGTTCGGTGAGGTCGTCGAGCCCGGGGTGCCTTCCCGAGGGGGTGGGCGTCCGGCGGGCCCCCGCGAAGGTGCGGATCACCGTGCGGGTCACCGTCGGTGACAGCAGGCTCTCACCGGACGCCGCCGCCCGGATCGCCCGGACGATGTCGTCGGGGTCGGCGTCCTTGATCAGGAAGCCGGACGCGCCCGCCTCGAGGGCGGCGAACACGTACTCGTCGAGCTCGAAGGTCGTGAGCATGACGACGTGCGTGCCGGCCAGGTCGGGGTCGCCGACGATGGTGCGCAGCGCGGTCAGGCCGTCGGTGCCGGGCATCCGGATGTCCATGAGCACGACGTCGGGGTGCACCTGCTGGGCGAGGGCCACGCCCTCGGCGCCGTCGCTCGCCTCGCCGGCCACGGCGAGCCCGGGTTCGGACGCCACGAGCGCCCGGAGGCCCATGCGCACGAGCGGCTGGTCGTCGGTGATCAGCACCGTGATGTCGGTCATGCTCGCTCGTCCTTCCGTGGGGCGCTGCTCGGCAGGCGGGCCTCGATGGCGAAGCCGTCGGGGGTGGGGCCGGCGACCAGCCTGCCGCCGAGCGCCTCGACCCGTTCGCGCATGCCGCGCAGGCCGCCGCCCTCGGTGATCGGGCCGACCGGGGTGCCGTCGTCGGCGACGCGCACGCTGAGCCCGAGGGGTTCGTGGGTCAGCGTGACCCGCGTCAGGGCCCGCGGCGCGTGCCGGATCGCGTTCGTGAGGCCCTCCTGCACGACGCGGTAGGCGACCGCCTGGGTGGCCGCACCCACGGCGTCCGGCTCGGGGAGGGGGTCGAGCTCGACCCGGACGCCGCCGGCTCGCACCTCGGCCACCAGGCCTTCGATGGCGGTCAGGCTGGGTGTCGGCGCGAGCGGGGTGGCCTCGTCGCCGCGGAACACGCCGAGGGTCTGGCGGAGCTCGGCGAGCGCGTCCTTGGACGAGCTGCGGATCGCCTCGAGTGAGGCGCGCGCCTGGGTGGGGTCGGCGTCCAGCAGGCGCAGGGCGACGCCGGACTGCAGGGAGATCATCGACAGCGAGTGCCCGACGACGTCGTGGATCTCGCGGGCCAGCCGGAGTCGTTCGTCGGAGGCCGCGCGCTCGATGGCTTCGGCGCGTTCGCGGGTGCGGGCCTCGCGGCGTCCCATGGCGAGGGCGACGAGCAGGGTGGGGAAGAGCACCCAGAGGAACTCGCTCCCGATGCTGGACCACATGGCCCAGTCGGTGAGGCCGAGGCCGGGGGCGTCCCACCAGGTCGCCCAGAGGACGACGAGCAGCAGCGGCAGCCACGGCGCCGTGCCGGTGAGGCCGCGGCGGCGGAGCAGGCCGATGGCGAGCACGAGGCCGGCGGCGAAGGTGCCGAAGGACGGCCCGCCGAGCGCGCCGTAGACGACCATGCCGGCGATGCCGATGAGGTAGCCGGCGAGTGGCCTGGCGCGGAGCAGGACGATGCCGACGGCGACGACGACGATCGTCGCGACGGCGGCGGGGGTGAACGGGACCATGAGCTCGGCCGGCGGGGGGCCCATCGGCCCGGAGTGGTCGGAGCGCCACGGCTGGGCGCCCTTGCCCACGACCTGCTGGAAGCGCCACCCGAACGCCATCAGGGACGTCGCGGCGGCGACGCCGATGACGGTGCGGGCGGCGGACTGCATGGCGCTCAGGCTACGCGTGCGGGTGGCTGAGCGCGTCGGCCTGCCTGCGTAGGTGTGCGTACGTCGAGGTGCGTACGTGGGGGCGGGGCGAGTTCATCGCGGGGGCCGATGGACGCGACGCCGGATCCGCGAACGATGGAGCCATGAACACAGCACTGACCCTCCTGCACATGGGCTCCGGCCCTGGCTTCTTCTTCCTGCCCGGCCTGGTGGCCAGCATCTTCCTGACCGTCGCTCTCATCAAGCTCGTCAAGCACGGCCGCGTCGGCCCGGTGCGCTGGGCCCCGCACCGGGGTGGCTCCGACGCTCCCGAGGCGCCGCGCTTCGGCGGGCACCGTCCGCCGTGGGCGCAGCCCTCGCCCGAGGAGGCTGCCTTGGCCACGCTGGCCGAGCGGCTGGCGTCCGGTGACATCACGCCCGAGGAGTACCTCGAGCGATCCAGCGCGTTGCGCAACGCCCGACCGGAGGGGAGCGCGTGATGTTCTGGGTGCTCGCCCTGGTCGTCTTCACCGTGGTGCTCTCGCGCCGGGGCCGCATCGGCCCCTTCGTGTGGGACCCGTCCTGGCGCGGACGCCCCGCGCTCTGCCCGGCGTCTGACGCGCAGGCCTCGGGGGACGAGGCTGAACGCATCCTCGCCCGTCGCCTCGCTGACGGCGACCTCACCGTGGACGACTACTACGAGAGGTTGAGCCTGATCCAGTCCCGGTGAACCGGGACGCCCCAGGTGTCGGCGCGTGTGGGGGTCAGCGGATCGGGTCGGGGCAGACCTCCCGGCGGCCACAGCCGTCGCAGTGCTCGCCGATCCAGAAGCGGTCGAACTCCTCCTCCAGGCGCGCCACGAACGCCGGGTCGTCGCCGACGGCACCGAACTCGAGGTTGCGGCGTCCGTCGGACTTGGCGCCCAGACCGGCACCCGTGAAGTTGGCCGACCCCGTGTAGCCCAACGTCCCGTCGACGATCACCATCTTCCAGTGGCTGCGGGGGCAGATCTGCAACTCAAGCCCGCCAGCGACCAGGCCGGGCAGCGCGTCGAAGCTCTCCCGGAACGCCCGCGAGGGCACCTCCGCGTGGATCACCCGGAACTGCACCCCGCGCTCGGCCATCCGGGCGAACTCGGTCAGCACCGGTCGATACCGCCGCCGCGGCCCGGCCACGTACATGTCCTTGAGGTTGGCGGTGGCGATCCACACGGACCGCTCGGCGCGCAGCACCCCGTTGGTGATCACGCGCTCGTGCAGCGCGTCACCCGACAGCCACTCCAGCCCCACCAACCCGGACGCCCGCCCCTCAGTTCCTGCTCTGCCGCGCCCCGCGCCACAGGTCGATGCCGCCATCGACGGCGTGCTGGTCGATCGCCGCCAGCTCGTCGTCGGTGAACTCGACGTTGCCCAGCGCGCCGAGGTTGTCGAGCAACTGCTCGGGGCGCGAGGCGCCGACCAGCACCGACGTCACCCGCTCGTCGCGCAGCGCCCACGCCAGGGCCATCTGCGCCAGCGACTGGCCGCGCGACGCGGCGATCTCGTTCAGCGCACGGATGTGCCCCAACGCCTCGTCGCTCAACAGGTTCTCGCCCAGCGACTTGCCCTGCGACGCGCGCGACCCCTCGGGCACCCCGTCGAGGTACTTCGACGTGAGCATGCCCTGCGCCAGCGGCGAGAACGCGATGCAGCCGGCTCCCACGCCCTCGAGCGTGTCGAGCAAGCCGTCCTCGACCCAGCGGTTCAGCATCGAGTAGCTGGGCTGGTGGATGAGCAGGGGCGTCCCCAACTCGGCCAGGATGCGCGCGGCCTCGGCCGTCAGCGCGGGCGAGTACGACGAGATGCCGACGTACAGTGCACGCCCCGACCGCACGAGGTGGTCGAGCGCGCCCATGGTCTCCTCCAGGGGCGTGTTCGGGTCGGGGCGGTGGTGGTAGAAGATGTCGACATAGTCCAGCCCCATGCGCTTCAGCGACTGGTCGCAGCTGGCCACGATGTACTTCCGCGTGCCGCCGACGCCGCCGTAGGGGCCGGGCCACATGTCCCACCCCGCCTTGCTCGAGATCAGCAACTCGTCACGCAACCCCGCGAAGGACTCGCGCAGGTGGCGTCCGAAGTTGGTCTCGGCCGAGCCGTACGGGGGGCCGTAGTTGTTGGCCAGATCGAAGTGCGTCACGCCGTGGTCGAACGCCGTCTCGAGGATCGCCCGCTGCCGCTCGAACGGCACGTCGTCGCCGAAGTTGTGCCACAGCCCCAGGCTCACCGCCGGCAGGCGCAACCCCGACCGCCCGATCGGGCGGTACTGCATGGTGTCGTAGCGGTCATCGGCCGGGCGATACATGGCGCTCCCTCGTGTCGTCGTGGTGCGCCCATCCTGTCACCCTTCGCGCGCCTCCCGGGACGCCTTGTCGTTGGCCTTCTGCAGCGCCTCGACGAGCTCGGCCTTGGTCATGCGGGAGCGGCCCTTGACGTCGAGCCGCTTGGCCAACCCCATCAGGTGCTCCTTGGTGGCGTTGGCGTCGACCCCACCCGCGCTCTCACCCCCCGACGGGCCACCCCGCTCGGCGCGCTCGTCCGACGGGCCGGGTTCGTCCTTGGCCTCCCAGTGGTCGCCCACCTTCTCGTGGGTGTGCTTCAACGACGCGAACGCCGTGCGGTGGGCGCGCTCCTCGTCGCCGTCGTACTGCTCGAGCGCGGCGTCGTAGGTGTGGGCGAAGGTGCGCTGGGCCTTCTTCGACGACCGTTGCAGGGTCGAGGGCAACTCCGACTGCTTGGCCGAGCCGTCCTTGTTCGTCTTCGGCATGGTCCCTCCTTGCCAGCGACCCTACGCTGGCACCACCGATCCGACGAGGGGTGGAGATGGCCAAACCGCTGGAGCAGAACATGGGCCCCGAGGCGATGCAGCGTGCCACCGGGCGCACCCACGAGCAGTGGCGGGCACTCCTGGTCGAGGCCGGCGCCCGCGACTGGGCGCACGCCGCCATCGCCACCTACCTCGTCGAGATCCACGGCGTCGACGGCTGGTGGGCCCAGGGCATCACCGTCGACTTCGAGCAGGCCATCAAGGGACGCCTCCCCGGCCAGCGCGCCGACGGCACCTTCTCGGCGTCCAAGACCGCGACGATCCCCGGCGAACCCCTCGACGCGTGGGCGCTCGTCGCCACCGTGGTCACCGGACGCCAAGGAGAGGCGCACGGGCAGAACCTGCAGGCGTCCCAACCGAACGTGCGCTGGCGCCTGGCCGACGGCACCCGACTGGCGGCCGCGGTGCAGGGACGCAACAAGTCCGGCATCCCGGTCAACCTGACCTGGGAGAAGCTGCCCACCGCTGAGGCGGCCCAGCTCGCCCATGCCGAGATGGTCGACATGCTCGCCGAGGCGCGCCATGGGCATGCCTGACTACGACACCCTCACCGCCGGGGTGGAGCGCCGGTTCCTCGAACCGAGCCGCCGCTGGCTGTGCTGGCGAGCCGTGGGGGACGTGCTCGAGGTGGGCGTCGGCACGGGCGCCAACCTGGCGTTCTACCCGCGCGACATCCGGCTCACCGGGCTCGACGCCAGCCCCGCCATGATGGACGCCGCCCGACCCAAGGCGGCGTCCCTCGGCCTCGCGGTCGAGCTGGTCGAGGGGGACGCCATGGCCCTCCCGTTCGCCGATGGCTCGTTCGACACGGTGGTGTCGACGTTCGTGTTGTGCGGAGTCCCGGACGAGAAGGGCGCCATCGCCGAGATGGTGCGCGTCCTGCGCCCCGGCGGGCGGCTGCTGTTGGCCGACCACATCGCGGCCTCGGCAGCGCCGGTCCGGGTGGGGCAGCACGCTCTCGAGGCCGTGACACGGCCGCTGCTCGGCGAACATTGGACGCGCCGGCCCCGGCTCGTCGTCGAAGCCCTCGGGTTGCCGGTGGTGGCGACCCGCCGTCGCACATTCGGAGCCCTGGAGGACGTCCATGCCCATCGCCCCTGAGACCAGCTCGTTGCCCGCGCCGCTCGATCGGCTGCGCGTGCCCGTGGTGGCCGCACCGATGTTCCTGGTGTCCACGCCCGACCTGGTCGTCGCGTGCTGCAGGGCGGGGGTGGTCGGGTCGTTCCCGGCGCTGAACCTGCGCACGACCGAGGAACTCGACGGATGGTTGTCCGCCATCGAGGAGCGGCTGGAGCCCGACGACGCCCCCTATGCGGTGAACCTCATCGTGCACTCGTCGAACGCGCGGCTGCGCGACGACCTGGCGATCCTGGCTCGGCACCGGGTGCCGATCGTCATCACTTCCCTCGGCGCCGCCACCGAGGTCGTGGACGCCGTGCACAGCTGGGGCGGACTCGTCCTGCACGACGTGACCAACGAGAAGCACGCCCGCAAGGCGGCCGAGGCCGGGGTCGACGGGCTGATCCTGGTGGCGGCCGGGGCAGGCGGCCACGCCGGGACGATCTCGCCCTTCGCGCTGATGGCCGCCATCCGGCCGTGGTTCGACGGGATCATCCTGCTCGCGGGGTCCCTGTCGTCGGGGGCCGACGTGCTGGCGGCCCGCGCCTTGGGCGCCGATCTGGCCTATCTGGGCACGCGGTTCATCGCCACCGTTGAGGCGGGGGCGTCCGAGGCCTACAAGGCCATGGTGGTCGACGCCTGCGCCGGCGACATCGTGCACACCCCGTCGGTGAGCACGATCCCGGCGAACTTCCTGAAGGCATCGCTGGTGGCGGCGGGCTATGACCTCACGGCCACGCCCGCCGTCGACCTGGGACACCTCACCGCGCCGACGGACGCCGACGCCAAGGCTTGGCGCGACATCTGGTCCGCCGGCCATGGCGTCGCGGCCATCGACGACGTCCCGACCGTGGGGCAGTTGGTCGAGCGGTTGGCGTCCGAGTTTGGGGCGGCCTTGGCGCGGATCGTGCGCTGACGCACGTTCGGCCCGGGGCATCTTCCAGCCCCTCCCTTAGGATTGTCGGCATGACCGATGCGCCGGTGGTGCGCTACCCACTCGCCGAATGGATCATGCGCCGGGCCCGCCGCGTCGGGCCGTTCGCGCGGGGCTGGCTGGGCCAGCCGTACGCCTACCTCGTCGGACCCGAGGCGAACGAGTTCGTCTTCGCCCACGACGACCACTTCAGCCAGTTCGAGGCGATGAAGGCGCTCATCCCGGTCGACGGGCCCACGTCGGTGGTGGTATCCGACCCGCCCGACCACGCGCGGCGGCGGGCCCTGGTGCGACCCGGCCTGCACCGCAGGCAGGTCGCGGGCTACGTCGACACGATGGCACGGACGGCGTCCGAGGCGCTCGAGGGGGTCGGCCGGCATGAGGCGGTCGACGGGTACGAGCTGTTCCGGGCGGCGATCCGGCGGTCGACCATGCGCTGCCTGTTCGGTGAGCGCATCGCCCAGCAGGCGGACGCCGTGGGCGAGGCCCTCCAGCCCCTCATCGAGCTGACGGGGGTGATACCGCAGGTGCTGGGCGTCCACGAGCGGTGGAACACCCCGCTGTGGCGGCGGGCGATGGCGGCGCGCGCTCGTCTTGACGCGTTCGTGTTCGGCGAGATCGACCGGCTCGCCGCCGACCCCGACCAGCAGGAGTCACAGGTGCTCGCCGTGCTGGTGGGCGGGCGCGACGGCTCCGGTTCGGGACTCTCCCGCGAGGAGGTGCGCGACCAAGTCGTCACGCTCATCGCCGCCGGGTACGAGACCACCTCGGCGGCCATGGGGTGGGCGCTGTACGGGCTGGGTGGGCGTCCGGACGCCCTGGCCGCGTCAATCGCCCAGACCCGCGAGGTGGTGGGGGAGGGGGCCGTCACCGTCGAGCACCTGCCCCAGCTGACCTGGGCGGACGCCGTCGTCAACGAGGCCCTCCGCCTCTACCCGCCGGCCTCGATCGCGGCGCGCTTCGTGGTGCGGGAGCTGAGCTTCGAGGGACACCGCATCAAGCCCGGCACGATGATCATCTTCTCGCCGTACGCGACGCATCGGTCGCCGGAGGTCTTCGAGAACCCCGAGGAGTTCCGCCCCGAGCGCTGGTGGCAGGGACCCAAGCCCTCGGCGTCCGAGTTCGTGCCGTGGGGAGGCGGCGCGCACCGGTGCCTGGGGTCGGTCATGGCGACCACCGAGCTGACCGTCATGCTGGCGACGCTGCTGGCCCGCGGCGGGTTCACCCTCGAACCCCAGCGGGTCAGGGCGACGGGCATCACGTCGATGCGCCCGCGCGACGGGATCCGCATCAGAATCCCCTGACAGGCGAGGCAACCCTTTCGACCCCCCAGCCGTAGGGCAGGGTGACACGGGGGAGAGGAGGGCCGATGTCGACGAACCGCGACGAGGAGTTCACCGCGTTCGTGCGCGAGGCGAGTCCATCGCTGTTGCGTTCCCAGCTCATCGCGGAAGGAGGAGTGCGATGAACGAGCTCGAGAACCTGCTCCGCCAGCAGTTGCACACCGCCGCGGACCCCATCCAGGTCCCCATCGACGACCAGGCCGTCCTCGCCGAGGGACGCCGTGCCCGCACCGCCCGCACGATCCGGTGGTCCGACGGCAGCGGCGGCGTCCGGTTCACCGGGCTGGACGCCGCAGCATCGGGCCCCGTCGTGCTCGCCGGCCCGACCGGCAACACCGCCTCGACGGGGTATGAGCAGATCGAGGGGATCCGCCCCGGGTTCCTGCCCGCCGGCAGCATCGCCGGGCAGGATGGCCGCTCGGCCGCGTTCGCCGTGCTGCTGCCGCGCGGAGCCTCCGCCGACTCGCTGACCTGGGACTTCGGTCGCCCCGTCACCACCACCGTGCCCCGATCGACCAAGGTGCTCGCCGACGGCCGCACGTGGGTGCACGAGGCGTTCAGTGCCGAGGGCATCCTCGACTGGCAGCCCGGCGGCCCGACGGTCACCTACACGGCCGCCGACGGGTCACGCGTCACCGCGCGGGTGCTGAACGTCTGAGTCAGGCGATCCGGTCGATCACGATCGGCCGCCTCGGGCTCGGCTCGGTGCCCTCCGCGGCCCACGTGATCGCGCCCTCGAGGGACTCGTGGGCCCGCTCGAACTTCGCGGGGTCGGAGGCGTGGAGGGTGAGGACGGGCTGACCGGCGCGCACGGCGTCCCCGGGCTTGGCGTGCAACTCCACGCCGGCGGCGAAGTCGACGGGGTCCTCCTTGCGGGCCCGCCCGGCACCCAACCGCCAGGCGGCGACGGCGATGCCCATGGCGTCCATGGACTCCATGACGCCGTCGCGCTCGGCGGTGACGACCTCGGTGTGCTCGGCGACCGGCAGGGCGGCGTCCGGGTCGCCACCCTGGGCGGCGACCATGCGGCGCCAGACGTCCATGGCGCGGCCGTCGGTGAGGGCGGCCTCGACGTCGGCGTCCGGCTGCCCGGCGGCGGCGAGCATCTCGCGGGCCAGGGCGAGGGTGAGTTCGACGACGTCAGCAGGGCCGCCCCCGGCCAGCACCTCGACCGCCTCGCGCACCTCGAGCGCGTTGCCGACGGTGAGCCCCAGCGGCGTCGACATGTCGGTGAGCAGGGCGACGGTCGTCAGCCCGGCGTCGTTGCCGAGGTCGACCATCGTGCGCGCCAACTCGCGGGCCTTGGCCTCGTCGCGCATGAACGCGCCCGCGCCGGTCTTCACGTCGAGCACGAGCGCGCCGGTGCCCTCGGCGATCTTCTTGCTCATGATCGAGCTTGCGATGAGCGGGATCGCTTCGACCGTCGCGGTCGTGTCACGCAGGGCGTAGAGCTTCTTGTCGGCCGGCGCCAGGCCTGAACCCGCCGCGCAGATCACGCCGCCGACGTCGCGCAGGATCGTCATCATCTCGTCGTTGGAGAGGAACGCCCGCCAGCCGGGGATCGACTCCATCTTGTCGAGGGTGCCGCCCGTGTGGCCGAGGCCGCGCCCCGAGAGCTGGGGCACGCGCACGCCGAAGGCCGCGACCAGCGGCACCAGCGGCAGGGTGATCTTGTCGCCGACCCCGCCCGTGGAGTGCTTGTCGGCCGTCGCGCCGAGCACCGTGAAGTCGAGGCGCTCGCCGGAGGCGATCATGGCGTTGGTCCAGCGGACGATCTCGTCGCGGCCCATGCCCTGCAAGAAGATCGCCATCGCCAGGGCCGACATCTGCTCGTCGGCGACGACGCCGCGGGTGTAGGCGTCCACCACCCAGTCGATCTGGTCATCGGACAGGACGCCGCCGTCCCGCTTGGTCCGGATCACGTCCACTGCATCGAAGCGCTCAACCATGCGGGCCAGCCTAGGGATCGGGCGGCATTCGGCCAACGTCCCGGGGGAGTGTTGGCCCGGGCCGGACGATAGCCACCCGGTGGCGTGGCCCTTGCCCGCGGGATAGCCGATTCGCGCACACGAGCCACCCGATGGAGTGGCTTTCGTCCGAGGGGGCGACCGCCAGACATAAGGTAGCGGCACCGAGTGGAGGGGGAGAGATGAGCAACACCGAGACCGACCCGGACCTCAAGGTCTGCGAGGTCGGCGACCACCACCAGCCGACGCAGGTCAACACGTACCCGCCCAAGGACGTGCCCCTCGGCGGCGAGGACGCCCTCCGCGTGCGGCGCACCCTGCCGAACATGAGCCGCTCGTTCGTCGGCGCCTGGTGCTTCGTCGACCACTACGGCCCCGAAGAGGGCATCTGCATGGACGTGCCCCCCCACCCGCACACCTCCCTGCAAACCGTCTCTTGGCTCTTCTCGGGCGAGATCGAGCACCGCGACTCCGGCGGCGTCCACGCGATGGTGCGCCCCGGCGAGGTCAACCTGATGACCTCGGGCTACGGCATCGCCCACTCCGAGGTCTCGACGATGAGCCGAGCCGCGCTGCACGGCGTCCAGCTCTGGGTCGTGCTGCCCGACGAGAGCAAGGACCTCACCCGCGAGTTCCAGCACTTCGTGCCCGACGTGGACGCCCCCGCCCCCGGCGTCCGCGCGCGCACCTTCATCGGACGCCTCGGCGACCAGTCCGCGTCCATCCACACCGAGACGCCCCTGCTGGGCTCGGAGATCATCCTCGAGCCGGGCGCCACCTGGGAGGCCGCGGTCGACCCCGGCTTCGAGCACGGCATCCTCGTCGACACCGGTCACGTCGACTTCGACGGGGTGCGGTTGAACAATGCGGTGCTCGGCGTCCGCGACGCGGGGCTCGACCACCTGCGCCTCCACAACCCCACGGACGCCCCCGCCCGCCTCATGCTGCTCGGCGGCGAGCCCTTCGACGAGGGCATCGTGATGTGGTGGAACTTCATCGGTCGTAGCCACGACGACATCCTGCGCCTGCGCAAGGAGTGGAACGACGCCCCCGACGATCGCTTCGGCCGGGTCGCCGGCTACCGGGGCGCGACCGAGCGCCTCAAGGCCCCGCCGCTACCCGAGGACCTGCGGCTCAAGCGCCGCTTCCGGCGGGGGTGCGAGTCCTGATCGACTGCCGGGGTCAGAACATCACGAAAAGATAACGATGTTAGTGCCCCTTCGGGGTTGCCGAAACCGCCTGTCTGCGTGTGGCCGCTTGTCAGGGCGCCGTGGTGGCACTTTCGAAGGAGATTGAATCGTCCCTTCGTCTGGTCCTTTCGGAGGGGTGGAGGCCTGCACGGGGATGGGTGGCCCCGTTTTAGAGGGTCCCGCGGGGTGCGAGGATGAGTGTGTCGCGAACCCCGGCCACATCGTGACTCTCCACCCCCAGGAGCA
>CALMPQ010000073.1 GCA_937872005.1 uncultured Propioniciclava sp. | reverse complement strand
CGAGTTCGGGATCACGCCCGGCCGGGAGGCCCACCAGCTCCGGGCGTGACGGCTCGGTATCCTCGCCGCGTGAGCGGGGACGTCCCGTCCACGAGAAAGGACGCGGTGTCATGCTGATCGCAGGTCTCGTGCTCACCGGAGCGGCGGCGCTGCTCCACGTCTACATCTTCGTCCTGGAGTCGTTCGCCTGGACGCGGCCGGGGACCCGGGCCACCTTCGGCACGACCGAGGAGGAAGCCGAGGTCACGCGGAGCCTGGCCTTCAATCAGGGGTTCTACAACCTGTTCCTCGCAATCACCGTCGCGGTCGGCATCGCGTTCGTGGGGGCGGGAGCCACCGCTGTGGGGGCCGCCCTGGTGCTGGCCGGTGCCGGGTCGATGACGGCGGCGGCGCTGGTGCTGCTCGTGTCGAGTCCATCCCACCGCGGCGCTGCCGTGAAGCAGGGGACGCTGCCCTTCCTCGGCGTGATCGCCCTGGTGCTGGCGTTGGTGCTGTAGGCGCCGCGTGGTGCTGGGGTGAGGCCGCCGGGTCAGGGGCGCTGTGCTGCGGCGTCCTCGACCTCTTCGCGACTGAACCCGAGCAGGTACAGGACGGCGTCCAGGTAGGGCAGGTTGAGGGCGGTGTCGGCGGATGCCCGCACCGCGGGCTTGGCGTTGAAGGCGATCCCCAGCCCGGCGACGGCGAGCATGTCGAGGTCGTTGGCGCCGTCCCCGATGGCCACGGTCCGGCTCAGGGGGAGCCCCTCGGCGGCGGCGAAGTGCTGCAGTGTCTCGGCTTTGACGGCCCGGTCGACCACCTGACCCTGGACACGTCCGGTGAGATGCCCGTCGACCACCTCCAGGGCGTTGGCGCGGACGTGTTCGATGCCCAGCGACGCCGCCAGCGGACCGACGACCTCGATGAAGCCGCCGCTGACCAGGCCGATCGCGAAGCCCAGATCGCGCAGCGTCGCGACCAGGGTGCGGGCGCCGGGGGTGAGCCGGATGTCGTCGCGGACCTGATCGAACACCGACACGGGCAGCCCGGCCAGGGTCGCGACGCGCTGGTGCAGGGATGCGGCGAAGTCGAGTTCGCCGCGCATGGCGGCGGCGGTGACGGCGGCGACCTCGTCCTGCTTGCCCGCGTGCGCGGCCAGGAGTTCGATCACCTCGTCCCGGATCAGGGTGGAATCCACGTCCATGACGACGAGGCGGCGGCCCTGGCGGGCGAGCCCCGCGGGGGAGACGGACACGTCGAAGCCGGTCTCGGCGGCGGTCGCGGCCAGTGCGGGACGCAGGTGCGCGACGTCCGTGCCGGACACCACGAGTTCGAGGGTGGTCAGCGGGGTGCGGGACAGCCGCCGGATCCGGTCGATGTTGCCGCCGTGCTCGGTGACGACGCTGGACACGGCGGCCAGATGGGTGGCGCGCAGCGGGCGTCCCAGGACGGTGACGACGACGCGCTTGAGCCGGGGCGGGTTGTCCCCCACGCCCTCATCGATGCTGAGCCGGTAGCCCAGCCGGGCGCACGTCCCGGCGAGCCGGTCCTCCAGCGTGTCGAGGTCGGCGGGCAGGGAGCCCAGCAGCAGCGCGATGGTGACCTGGCCGCGGACCACCACCTGTTCGAGGTCGAGGACCTCGGTGCCCAGGCCCGCGATGGCGCTCATCAGCGCCTGCGTGATGCCGGGGCGGTCGGGTCCGGTGAGCGTCGCTGAGAGCGTGAGCCGATCCTCCACGGCCCCGATCCTGCCAGGTCGGCGGGGTGCGTGGTTTCGACGCCCGTTAGCCTGAGGAGATGGGACGCACCGGCAGCCGCCCCGAGGGCGATGCGATCACCGATGATCGACGCGACACCTACCGGCTGTGGCGACGGCTGGCCAGGCTGCCGGGGCCGCTCGGTACCCGGTTGTTCTCCGGGGCGGCCGCGTTGAAGGCGCCCTACTTCGCGACGGTGCTGCCGCACGTCCGCGTCCTGGAGCCGGGGCGTTGCGTCGTCACGGCTGCGCGCTGGTGGTGGATGCGCAACCACCTCGGCACCTTCCACGCGATCGCCGCCTGCAACCTGGCGGAGGTGGCGATGGGGATGCTCGCCGAGGCGTCCGTGCCCACGACCCATCGCTGGATCCCCAAGGCGATGGACGCCCGCTATCTCGCCAAGACGACGGGCGGGCTGACGGCCACCGCCGTGCTGGACCCGCTGCCCGATTTCGCGGGGATCACCTCCGGCGTCGAGGTCGTGGTGCCGGTGTCTTTGGTGGACGCGGCCGGGGTCATGTCGGTGCGCTGCGCCATCACGATCTGGATCACCCCGGCCACGCGGCGCGACTAGCCCGGACGCGGACGGCGGCGCTTCGGCGTCCGGACTAGTCTGTGAGGGATCAGTTCCAGGAGGTTTCAGCATGGGTCAGCTCCGATCCCGTACCACGACGCACGGCCGCAACATGGCTGCTGCCCGCGCACTGTGGCGCGCCACCGGCATGACCGAGAGTGATTTCGGGAAGCCGATCGTCGCGATCGCCAACAGCTTCACGCAGTTCGTCCCCGGGCACGTCCACCTCAAGGACATGGGTCAGCTCGT
>CALMPQ010000072.1 GCA_937872005.1 uncultured Propioniciclava sp. | reverse complement strand
TGAAAGCACCTGATTTATTCGTCAAGAACGTGCGCAATCATCCGGGACCTGACATCACCAGGAAGGTGATGAGTTCGAAGTCGTCCAAGCCGGAGATGGTGTTGGTCAGCGCCGTGGTCTTGCCGCCGGTGAACAGGCTGTCCAGGTCTTTCTCTTCCTTCACCTCGATCATGGAGCGAATGGCCTTGCCCAGCAGGTCGGAGTACACCTGCATCTGTCGGCCCTCGGCCGTTTCGCCATTGAAGAGCTGGGTCGCTTGCGGAATGGGCTTGTCTTGGCCCTTGCAGCAGGTGCGAGCCAAGTCCAGCAGGCGCTTCACCTCGGTGTGGTCATGCACCACATGGCCGGCTCGGTCGATGTAGACGAGGTAGTAAGGGTGCAGCCGGTTGTGCTGGTTGACGTTGACGCCCGTGTTGAGGTTGCGCAGCGTGAAGATGACGCCGGGGTGCAAGCCCAAGGCAGGCTTGGCGGGCACCACGGCATGCATGCCGTTGGGCACGTTGCCCAGCTCGCCATGCTCCTTGACGTAGTTGAGCAAGTCCATGCGGAAGTCGTTGAGGCCGAGGTCGGTGATGGACACGCCGGTCTTCAGGTCTTCCAGCTCGATGACTTCTTCTTGCAGGCGGCGCAGCTGTTCCTTGCGGTACGACACGTCGTTGGCCTGTGCAGACAGCACGTTGTCGTCGCCCGTAGCCGTCACGTCCGCAATCATCATGCGGCTCTCCACCCGGTCCTTGAGGTTGATGTACTCGTCAAGGGTGATGTCCGGCCAGTAGTTGACCAGCTGGATGCTGGTGTTGGGTGAGCCGATGCGATCTACGCGGCCAAACCGCTGGATGATGCGGACGGGGTTCCAGTGGATGTCGTAGTTGATGAGGTAGTCGCAGTCCTGAAGGTTCTGGCCTTCAGAGATGCAGTCAGTGCCGATCAGCAGGTCCACCTCGGCGGGCTCGCCCGGCAGCACCACGGCCTTCTCCTTAGAGCGCGGTGAGAACAGCGTCAACAGCTCCTGGAAGTCGTAGCCCTTCTTCAGCGTGGACTTCGGAGCGCCCTTGCCAGTCACCTTGGCGGTGTACAAGCCATGGGCGTCTTGCAGCACGGGGGCGAGGTTGGCGTAGAGGTAGTCGGCCGTGTCCGCAAAGGCGGTGAAGATCAGCACCTTCTTGTTGCCGGGGTTGATCGGGTTGGCGATCTTCTCCAGCAGGTGCGCTTTGAGGTGTTGGAGCTTGGCGTCGTCCTCGGGCGTGATCTTGTTCATCGAGGCCAGCAGGGTGTCGATGAGTTCGAGGTCGCCCTTCAGGTCGCGTTCCCACGAGGGCAGGTCCATGTCCCCGAGGCTGATCTTGACCTTGCCACCGATCTCTCCGGTTTCGTCGTCGAGGATGGGCAGTTCGTCGTCTTCGCCTTCGAGGTTCGCCAGAACCTCGGTCAGGTCACCCACGCTGGCTGAGGTGCCTGACTGGTTGAAGGCTACGATCTTCGCCAAGGTGCCTTGGTGATTGCGGCGCAAGGCGTTCAAAGTCAGCCGGAATGATTCGACAGAGCTCTCTAGCCGCTTGAGCAGGTTCACCGTCATCAGGGCCTGCAAGCCTGTCTCACGGTCAGCCTGCTTGAAGGTTTGCTTGTTGGCGACCTTGGTGTCGTAGGCCTCTTCGTACTTCTTGAGTCGGCTGGGCAAGATGTAGCTGATCGGCGCGTACACCGCCAGCTTCAGCAAGGACAGCTGGGCAAAGATGTCGTTGAAGCCCATCACGTCCGTCCGCGTTGTCAGCGGAGAGTGATAGGTCAAAGGCTTGCGGCGCTCAGGAAACTGACCGATGTCCTTGGTGTCGTAGAAGGTCTGGATGTGCTTGCGCGAGCGTGCGATGGTCACACTGTCCAGCAGCTCGAAGAAGTCGAAGTCCAGCGAGTCGAGGATGGCGCGTGCGGTGCGTTCTTCTGGGGGCAGCTTGGCCCAGTTGTTGAACGCAGTCTGCGCGCCAC
>CALMPQ010000071.1 GCA_937872005.1 uncultured Propioniciclava sp. | reverse complement strand
TGTGCGCGCGACGGTCGCTGCCCGGCTTGAGCAACACCGGGTTGAGCAGGGTCGACGGCTCGACTTGGGCAGCCTGTGCCTGCAGGTACTGGGCGCGACCGATCTCGCCGCCGTCGGCGCAGATGGCCGAGTTGTTCGACATGTTCTGGGCCTTGAACGGCGCGACCCGCAGTCCGCGGTTGGCCAGCGCGCGGCACACCCCCGTGACGACGAGCGACTTGCCGGCGTCGGAGGAGGTGCCGGCGAACAGGATGCCGCTCATCAAGGTCCGACCAGTCGTCGCGGGACGGGAACTGACGATCGAGACAGGAACTGACACGTCGCAGGCGTCAGGAGGGTGAGTGTCGCGGCGGCTGTCACCCAGCCCACCAGCGACGCAGCCCGTCGCACGGCAGTCGAATCGGGGCGCGGGGCGCCGGGGTCGCCGAGGGTGCCACGCACCTCGACACGATCGCCGTAGGTGTTGGTCCCGCCCAGGCGGACGCCCAGCGCACCGGCCCACGCGGCCTCGCACCAGCCGCCGTTCGGACTCGGGTGGTCGTGCGCGTCGCGGCGCATCGTCCGCCACGCGCGGGTCGGGCTGCCGCCGACCAGCGGGGCGACTGCGCAGGCCAGGGCGCCGGTGAGCCGCGCGGGAACCCACCCGAGGACGTCGTCGATCCGGGCTGAGGCGGTGCCGAAGCGGACGTAGCGCGGGGAGCGGTGACCGACCATGGCGTCGAGGGTGTTGACCGCGCGGTGCAACACCAGCCCAGGGATGCCGGCGACCGCCCCCCAGAACAGGGTGGACACGACCGCGTCGTTGGTGTTCTCGGCGAGCGACTCGACGGTGGCGCGGCCCAGGTCGTCGGCGTCCATGCCCCCTGGGGAGCGCCCGCACAAGCTGGGGAGCTGGCCGCGGGCCGCCTCCAGGTCACCAGCAGCGAGCCGGTCGGCCATCGTGTGCCCCTCGCGGGCCAGCGACTGCGCGCCGAGGCAGGCCCAGGTGGCCATGGCGGTGGCCACCGTGTGGGCGAGCGGGTGCCGGCGGGTGGCTGATTCGGCGGCCACGCCGACCGCCATGACGGGGGCGAGGGTGAGTGCGGTGTACCCGACACCACGGGTGCGCGAGTCTGCGTGCAGACGTCCTTCGACAACTGAAGCCCAGGTGCCGAACCAGGCGACGGGGTGGTGGTGGCGGGGGTCGCCGAGCAGGGCGTCCAGGCCGACGCCCATCGTGATGCCGAGGAGCCGACTCATCTCGCTAGGGTCTCTTCTGTGAAGGTGCTCGTACTGGCCGGGACGGCTGACGGCCGTGCGGTGGCTCGCGCACTCCGCGGGGCCGGGCACGAGGTGGTCGAGGCAGTTGCTGGGGTCACGGCGTCCGCCCGTGCGCTGGCGGGGGTCCGCGTGGGGGGCTTCGGCGGGGTCGCCGGCCTCGCCGCGTGGCTGGTCGAGCACCGCGTGGACGCCGTGGTCAACGCCACCCATCCGTTCGCCGCCCGCATGTCGGCCAACGCGAGCAACGCGTGTGGGAAGGTGGGCGTCCCGTTGGCTCGGTGGGTGCGGCCATCGTGGCGTGGGCGTCCGGACGCCGCAGGCTGGGCCTGGGTGCCTGACCACGCCGCGGCCGCGCGGGTCGCCGCCGGACAGGGGAGGACGCTGCTCACGGTCGGGCGCCAGGAGTTGGCCGCGTACCTGGCGTTGCACGAGGTGGTGGCCAGAGTGACCGAACCGGCGCCCGGCTGGGTGACGCCGATGGGCTGGCAGTTGCTCGTCGCGCGCGGCCCGTTCACGGTGGCCGGCGAGGAGGCGCTGATGCGGGAGCACGGGGTGCGCGTCCTCGTGACCAAGGACGCCGGCGGAGCCGCCACCATGGCCAAGCTGGACGCCGCGGCGACGCTGGGCGTCCGGGTCGTGGTGGTTGATCGCCCGGGGGCGCCAGCTGGGGTGGCGGAACTTGGCGACCTGGATGCCGCTCTGGCGTGGGTGGGGGAGCTCAACGCAGCACCAGATCGAGGGCCGCCACGTCACCGACCACGGTGATCGACGGGGGCCGCACGCCCTCAACGTCGGCGAGCCCGGCGATGGTGGCGAGCGTGCCCCGCACCACCGCCATGTCGGGGGAGGCCGCCTTGGTCACGATCGCTGCCGGGGTCTCGGCGGGCAGGCCGCCCTGCACCAGAGCTTCGGTGATCGCCGCGAGATGGGTCACACCCATGAGCAGCACCAGAGTGGTTCGGGTGCGGGCCAGCGCCGCCCAGTCGAGGTCGGAGCGCGGATCGCCGGGGGCGACATGCCCCGACACCACGGTGAATCCTTGCGACAAGCCGCGATGGGTCACAGGGATGCCGGCCAACGCTGGGGCAGCGACGGCCGAGGTCACACCCGGGATGATGCGCACCGGGATTCCGGCTGCGCTGCAGGCGAGGTATTCCTCACCCCCGCGGCCGAAGACGAACGAGTCGCCACCCTTCAGCCGCACCACCGCTCGGCCCGCGCGGGCGTGCTCGATCAGCAGCTCGTTGATGCGTTCCTGGGGGGTGGCCGGACCGTGGGGGGTCTTGCCCACGTTGACGATCTCAGTGTCGTTCACCAGCCCGGACACGTCGGGGGCCAGGTGGTCGGTGAGGATGATCTCGGCCGCCTGCAGCGCGCGGAGCCCGGCGATGGTCAGCAAGTCGGGGTCGCCGGGGCCGCCCCCAACGAGGGTGACGCTGCCCGGAGTGGTGTGGGCTGAGGTGGTCATCGGGCTCCTTGTAGGGTCTGGCTCGTGGACGACTGGGGAAGCACACCGGGGTTGCCCGACGAAGCGTACGAGCATGACGGGCTGATCACGAAGCAGCACCAGCGGGCGAGCGCGTTCGCCTTGCTGCGCCCCCGGCCGGGGGAGTTGTTGTGGGACGTCGGCACCGGCTCGGGCTCGATGGCGATCGAGTGGTGTCGCGCCGCGGCCGGTGCGACGGCGATCGGGCTGGAGCGCAACCCTGAGCGCGCTGATCGGGCCCGGGCCAATGTGGAGCGGTTGGCCCCCGGGCAGGTCGAGGTGCGCGTGGGGGACGCGGCGGTTCTGGTCGTCGACCTGCCGCGACCCGACGCGGTTTTCATCGGTGGTGGCACCAGCTCGGGTGTCCTCGAGGCGTGTTGGGACGCCCTGCGCCCGGGTGGGCGCCTCGTCGTGCATGCGGTCACCGTCGAGACTGAGGCGTTGCTGGTCGATGCGTTTCGCGCCCACGGGGGGCAATTGGTCCGGCTGGGCGTTGAGGTGGCCGAGCCCATCGGGCGGTTCCTGGGTTGGACGCCGTATCGCGCGGTCACCCAATGGTCCTGTTCGCGATGAGGGCGGCCGCTTCCGCGATCGTGCGGGGGTGTTCGGTCAGGCCCAGCAGCCGCGCCAACTGAAGCGGGCCGGGGGCCTCGAGTCGGGCTTGGGCCACCAGAGTGGTGTCGGCGAGGATCCGGTCAACGGGCCCTTGCGTGACGGCGCCGTCGTGGATCACCGCGGCGTCCTCGGCCCAGGCCAGGGCGAAGTCGACGTCGTGGGTCGCCACGAGCAGGGTGGTGCCGTCGGCGTGGAGGTCGTCGAGGATGGCGCGCATGTCGGCGACTCCGACCGGATCGAGTCCGGCGGTCGGTTCGTCGAGCAGCAGCACGGCGGGTCGCATGGCGACCGCCCCGGCGATGGCCGCCTTCT
>CALMPQ010000070.1 GCA_937872005.1 uncultured Propioniciclava sp. | reverse complement strand
GCGCGAGCAGCCAGGCGAACGTCGCCTGCAGCATTGTCACGCCCGCCTCGTCGCAGATCCTCCGGTAGCCGTCGAGCTGGTCCCAGTCGGTGTTCTCCAGTACCTGCGGGCGGGAGCGGGTGAGGCGTCCCTCGCCCGAGGTGGCGGTGTACTTGCCGGTCAGCAGCCCGTTGTGCAGCGGGAAGAACGGCAGGAAGCCGAGCCCGCGCTCGCGTGCTGCCGGCAGCAGCTCGACCTCGACGTCGCGGGCCAGCAGCGAGTACTGGTTCTGCGCCGACACGAAGCGCGGCACGCCCAGTTCGCCGGCCACGTCGTCGGCCTCGCGGAGCTGCTCGGGGGAGAAGTTCGAGTGCCCGATGAACCGCACCTTGCCGGCATCGATGTGGCGTGCCAGCGCCTCGAGGGTCTCGCCGATCGGGGTGTCGGCGTCGGGGTTGTGGAGCTGGAACAGGTCGATGTGGTCGGTCTGCAGCCGCTGGAGCGAGCCCTCGATCGCCTGGTCGATGTAGGACGCCGACCCGCGCGCTCCCCACGCCTCGGCGCCGGCGGGGGCGCCGTCCACGTTGCCGAACTTGGTGGCGAGGACGACCTCGTCGCGGCGTCCACGGAGTGCCTCGCCCATGAGCGACTCGCTCGTCCCGGCAGGGCTTCCGTAGAGGGCGGCCGTGTCCAGGAACGTGACGCCGTGCTCGATGGCGGCGTCCAACACGGCCTTGGTGCCCTCGAGAGTCGCGGTGACGGTGCCGGGGCGTCCGAAGTTGTTGCAGCCGAGGCCGACCGCGCTGACGGGGAGGTCGGAGGTGCCCAAGGGGCGCAGGTCTGTCATGTCTCGAGCCTAGCCACGCGGTTCGGGGTGCAGGGCCTCCTCGACCAAGCGCAACCAGATCTCACCGGCAGTGGGGTAGGCGGGCACGGCGTGCCTGAGCCGTGCCAGGGGCACCTCGCCCACGATGGCGATCGTCGCCGCGTGCAGCAGTTCGGCGACCTCCGGGCCGACGAAGGTGGCGCCGATGATGCGATCGCACTCGACCACGAGCCGGGCCCGGCCCTGCGCGCCGTCGCGGAGCAGCCCGAACCCCGCCGCTTGGCTCATCGGGATGTCCACCACGCGCACGTTGCGCCCGGCCTCCCTCGCCTCGGACGCCGTGGGCCCGACCTGCGCGACCTGCGGGTCGGTGAAGACGACCTGGGGGACTGGGGCGTCCACATCGTCGGTGTGGGTGAGTCCTCGGCCGGTGGCCCGATGGGCGATCTCCTCACCGACACGGCGCGCCTGGTACTTGCCCCAGTGGGTCAGCGGAGGGCCGCCGGCCACGTCGCCCACGGCGTACAGCCAGTCGTGACGAAGGTGAGTGTCGCCGGCCAGGTCGTCGGCGGTCAGCCCGACGGCGTCCAAGCCCAGGTCGTCGGTGTCGGGCCGTCGCTGCCACCTCGAGCGGCCGCAGCAGCGCCTTGCTCGGCATGCACGCCCAGTAGGAGCACTCGCCCCCCACGAGCTCCGCCTCGACCAGTGCGCAGGTGAGTCCACTGTGCTCGACGGCGTACTGGGCGGCGTTCTCGCCCGCGGGCCCGGCCCCGATCACGATGACGTCATACTCTTCGGCCATGGCCTCGACCCTACGCCCCCGGGCGTCGACCAGACCCCGCCCCCGGGTGTGGGTCCTCGTGCTCGCACTGGTGGTCCCGATCGTGGCGCTGGGTTGTGTCGCCTGGTCGGTCGACGGCTTCTCCATCAGCAAGGACGCCCGGCGCTTCGACGCGGTGGCGGACGAGCTGGACCAACGGCGTCCGGGATATGAAGCAGCGGCAGGGCAGGTGCGCGCGGTGGCTGCGGCGACGGGTGCGAGCCGGTTTCCGATCACCGCGCCTCCTCGACCACCGCTGGACGGCCCTGGGGCCGATCACGGATCACGCGCGCGAGAAGGTGCAGTGGGAGCGCTGAGAATCACGTCGCAGAACGGGAATTCCCCGACACTTCCCTGAGTTGAGTCTGGTGAACTCAACTTCGAAGATGAGCGTGCTAGGCTCAAGCCCGAAGTCCCCAGACAACACACGGAGGAAATCCACCATGGCACGTGCAGTCGGTATCGACCTCGGCACCACCAACTCTGTCGTCGCCGTCCTCGAGGGCGGCGAGCCCACCGTCATCCCCAACGCTGAGGGCGCGCGCACCACCCCGTCGGTCGTCGCCTTCGCCAAGAACGGCGAGGTCTTGGTCGGCGAAGTCGCCAAGCGCCAGGCCGTCACGAACGTCGACCGGACGATCCGCTCGGTCAAGCGCCACATGGGCACCAACTGGACCGTCGACATCGACGGCAAGAAGTACACCCCGCAGGAGATCAGCGCCCGCGTCCTGCAGAAGCTGAAGCGCGACGCCGAGGCCTACCTCGGCGAGTCGGTCACCAACGCGGTCATCACCGTCCCGGCGTACTTCAGCGACGCCGAGCGCCAGGCGACCAAGGAGGCCGGCGAGATCGCGGGCCTGACCGTCGACCGCATCATCAACGAGCCCACCGCCGCCGCGCTGGCCTACGGCCTCGACAAGGGCGACATCGAGCAGACCATCCTGGTCTTCGACCTCGGTGGTGGCACCTTCGACGTGTCGCTGCTCGACATCGCCGACGGCGTGTTCGAGGTCAAGGCCACCAAGGGCGACAACCGCCTCGGTGGTGACGACTGGGACCAGCGGGTCGTCGACTGGCTCGCCACCCAGTTCAAGAACGCGCACGGCATCGACCTCTCCAAGGACAAGATGGCCAAGCAGCGCCTCCAGGAGGCCGCCGAGCGCGCGAAGATCGAGCTGTCCAGCGCCCAGGAGACCCACATCAACCTGCCGTACATCACGGCCGGCGCCGAGGGCCCGCTGCACCTGGACGAGAAGCTCACCCGCGCCGAGTTCCAGCGCCTGACGCAGGACCTGCTCGACCGCTGCCGCGCCCCGTTCAACGCCGTCATCAAGGACGCGAACACCACCGTCGGCAAGATCGACCACGTCATCCTGGTCGGCGGTTCGACCCGCATGCCGGCCGTCGTCGACCTGGTCAAGGAACTGACCGGCGGCAAGGAGCCCCACAAGGGCGTCAACCCCGACGAGGTCGTCGCCCTCGGCGCCTCGCTGCAGGCCGGCGTCCTGAAGGGCGAGGTCAAGGACGTGCTGCTGCTCGACGTCACCCCGCTGTCGCTCGGCATCGAGACCAAGGGCGGCGTGATGACGAAGATCATCGAGCGCAACACCACGATCCCGACCAAGCGTTCCGAGGTCTTCACCACGGCTGAGGACAACCAGCCCTCGGTGATGATCCAGGTGTACCAGGGTGAGCGTGACTTCGCCCGCGACAACAAGTCGCTCGGCAACTTCGAGCTGACGGGGCTCATGCCCGCGCCGCGGGGCGTCCCGCAGGTCGAGGTCACCTTCGACATCGACGCCAACGGCATCGTGCACGTCAACGCCAAGGACATGGCGACCGGCAAGGAGCAGTCCATGACGGTGACCGGCGGCTCGGCCCTCGGCAAGGACGACATCGACCGCATGATGAAGGACGCCGAGGCGCACGCCGAGGAGGACAAGAAGCGTCGTGAGTCCGTCGAGATGCGCAACGAGGCGGACAGCCTCGCGTTCCGCACCGAGAAGCTGCTCAAGGACAACGAGGAGTCGATCGGCGACGACGTCAAGGCCCCTGTCTCTGAGTCCCTCGACAAGCTGAAGGAGGCCCTGAAGGGCACCGACAACGACGACGAGGTCAAGGCCGCGATGGACGACCTGAACGACAAGGCGTCCGCGATGGGCCAGGCCATGTACGCCGCCGCCCAGGCCTCGCAGCAGGCCTCCGGCGACGACCAGGCCTACACCTCCGAGGGCGGCCCCGCCGGGGACGTCACCGGTGACGACGACGTCGTGGACGCCGAGATCGTCGACGACGAGACCGACAACAAGTGACACCGTGGCCGGCTGGGTAGGCTCCGATTCGAGAGCCTGCCCGGTCGGCCCGTTCCCTGAGCCTGTCGAAGGCCCGAAGAGGAGAAGAAGACGTGACCCAGAACCCCGACGAGTTCGTTCCCGACGGCGAGGCCGGCGGCGACGGCCCCGAGGCGCCGATCATCCCCGACGACGCCTCGCAGCTGATCGACATGGATTCCCCCGTCGACGCGCCCATCGAGGGCTCGGCCGACGAGCGGACGGCCGCACCCGCGGCGTCCGGTGTGGAGGGTGACCTGGCCGCAGCGCTGGCCGAGCGCACCGCCGACCTGCAGCGGCTGCACGCCGAGTACGTGAACTACAAGAAGCGCGTCGACCGCGACCGCGACGTGGCGCGACAGAAGGGCGTCGAGCAGGTCGTCAACGACCTGCTGCCCGTGCTGGACGCCATCGACGCGGCCCGCCAGCACGAGGAGTTCGAGGGCGGGTTCCGGCTCGTCGTCGATGCCCTGGAGAAGGTGACCGGCAAGTACGGTCTGGTCGCCTACGGCGAGGTCGGCGAGGAGTTCGACCCGCACATCCACGAGGCGCTCATGCAGGTGCCGCTGGAGGGTGACCACCAGTCGACCGTGGTGTCCGCGGTCGTCCAGAAGGGCATTCGCCTGGGCGAGCGCGTCATCCGGCCTGCGCGCGTGGGCGTGGCCGACCCCAATTGATGGGGCTTCGACAGGCTCAGCCAACGACCAGTGAGAGGAGGCGCCGATGAGCACCAAGGACTGGCTTGAGAAGGACTACTACAAGGTCCTGGGCGTCTCCAAGGACGCCAAGCCCGAAGAGATCAAGAAGGCGTTCCGCAAGCTGGCGCGCGAGAACCACCCCGATCAGAACCCCGGCAACGACGCGGCCGAGCGCCGCTTCAAGGACGTCTCCGAGGCCAACTCGGTGCTGTCCGACCCGAAGAAGCGCAAGGAGTACGACGAGCAGCGGTCGCTGTTCGGCTCCGGGTTCCGCTTCCCGGGGGCGGGCGGCGCGCGTCCGGGGGGGTACGGCGCCCCGGGCGGGCCCTCGATGGAGGACCTGTTCCGCAACGCCACGGCCGGCGACCAGAACATCTCCGACCTGTTCGGCAACCTGTTCGGCGGCACGACGACGCGGCGCACCACGCGCAACCCGCGGCGCGGCACCGACATCGAGGGCGAGGTCACGATCGACTTCACCCAGGCCGTGGAGGGCACCACCGTCGCCATGCAGACCGTCTCGGACGCCCCCTGCTCCGCTTGCCGGGGCACGGGTGCCAAGGCCGGGACGGTGCCCAAGGTCTGCACGACCTGCCAGGGCTCGGGCATGAAGGAGGGCCAGACCTCGGGTGGCTTCGCCATCGCCGAGCCATGCCCCGACTGCCGCGGGCGTGGCCTGGTCGTCGAGGACCCCTGCCCCGAGTGCTCGGGGTCGGGACGCGCCCGGTCGACGAACACCATGCAGGTGCGCGTTCCGGCCGGCGTGACCGATGGCCAGCGCATCCGCATCAAGGGCAAGGGTGGCGCCGGCGAGAACGGCGGGGCGCCGGGCGACCTGTACGTGCTCGTGCACGTGCGGCCGCACCCGGTGTTCGGGCGTCGGGGTGACAACCTGACCCTGGACGCGCCCGTGACCTTCGAGGAGGCCGCGCTCGGTGCGCAGATCGAGGTGCCGACGCTGTCCGGGTCGCGCGTGCGCCTGCGCCTGCCCGCAGGGACGCCGAACGGCCGCACCTTCCGCGTGCGCGGCAAGGGCGTCCGCAAGGGCAACGGTGAGCAGGGTGACCTGCTGGTGACCGTCGACGTGCAGGTGCCGTCGTCGCTGTCGGCCGACGCCGAGGCGAAGCTGAAGGCGTACGCCGAGGCCGTGGGGGCGTCCGACCCGCGGGCTGCGCTGTTCCGGTGACGTGATGTCGGACTTCCTGCCCGCCCGGATGGACGTGGACGCGCCGCTGTTCACGGTGACCGTGGCGGCGCGGCTTGCCGAGATGCACCCCCAGACCCTGCGCGGTTACGACCGCATGGGGCTGGTGGTGCCGTCGCGGTCCAAGGGCCGCGGACGCCGCTACTCGCTGCGCGACGTCGCCCGGCTGCGGCACATCCAGGAGCTGTCGCAGGAGGGCATCTCCTTGGAGGGGATCCGACGGATCCTCGCCCTGGAGGCCCAGCTCGACGAGGCGCACTCCCAGATCTCGCGGCTGGTCGAGATCCTGACCGTGCGCGAAGAGGCGGCCGCCGCAGAGGGGC
>CALMPQ010000069.1 GCA_937872005.1 uncultured Propioniciclava sp. | reverse complement strand
TTCACGCACCCATTGCTCGGCGAAGGCCGCATCGTCGACGAGGCCGACCTCGGTGAGCCGGTCCAGCACCCGGGCACTGACATCCTCGGCGAAGCCGCGCTTGGTCAGTTGGGCTTCGAGTTCGGCCCGGCTGCGCGCCCGGGTGGTGAGCAGACGCAGGCACACGTCCCGCGCCTGCTCCTCACGCCGCTGCGGCTCAGCCGGCTCAGCCGGCTCAGTCTCAGAAGTCGACCGGGGCGGGAAGGACGTCATCAGCCGCACCATCGGTCAGCACCGCACCGATACCGAGCTTCTCTTTGATCTTCTTCTCGATCTCGTTGGCGGCATCCACGTTCTGCAGCAGGTAGTTGCGGGCGTTCTCCTTGCCCTGCCCCAGCTGCTCACCGTCGTAGGTGAACCACGAACCCGACTTGCGGATGAAGCCGTGCTCGACACCCATGTCGATGAGCGAGCCCTCGCGCGAGATGCCGCGACCGTAGAGGATGTCGAACTCGGCCTGCTTGAACGGCGGCGCCACCTTGTTCTTGACGATCTTGACGCGGGTGCGGTTACCGACCGCGTCGGTGCCGTCCTTCAGCGTCTCGATGCGGCGCACGTCCATACGCACCGAGGCGTAGAACTTCAAAGCCTTACCACCCGTGGTGGTTTCGGGCGAACCGAACATCACGCCGATCTTCTCGCGCAGCTGGTTGATGAAGATGGCGGTGGTGCCGGAGTTGTTCAGCGCACCGGTCATCTTGCGCAGCGCCTGGCTCATCAGGCGGGCCTGCAGGCCGACGTGGCTGTCGCCCATCTCGCCCTCGATCTCGGCGCGCGGCGTCAGCGCGGCCACCGAGTCGATGACGATCAGCGCCAGCGCCCCCGAGCGCACCAGCATGTCGGCGATCTCGAGCGCCTGCTCGCCGTTGTCGGGCTGGCTGACCAGCAGCGCGTCGGTGTCGACGCCCAGCTTGGCCGCATAGTCGGGGTCGAGCGCGTGCTCGGCGTCGATGAACGCGCAGATGCCACCGGCCTTCTGGGCGTTGGCGATGGCGTGCAGCGCCACCGTCGTCTTACCCGACGACTCCGGGCCGTAGATCTCGACGACGCGGCCGCGCGGCAGGCCGCCGATGCCGAGCGCGACGTCGAGCGCGATCGACCCCGTCGGGATGACCTCGATGGGCTGGCGCGTCTCCTCGCCCAGCCGCATGACCGACCCCTTGCCGTGGGCCTTCTCGATCTGGGCGAGCGCCGCTGCCAGCGCCTTCTCGCGATCTGCAACCGCCATGGTGAGCTTCCTCTCCGAAAACCTGGTGCCGTGTGGACCTGTGGTGGGAACCCCTCTGGCCCCCGTCACCGTTCACGTTAGGCATCGGCTCCGACAATCTGTCACCCAGTTTCGTGACCTGTGGAAAACCCGACCCTCACCTTCACGGCGATCCACACATTACCGAACACGTGTTCGACGACCAAGCGACGACACGCGGGCGTGTCGCCCCGCCCGATTCAGCGGTCGGACGCCGGCAGCTCCAGGAAGGCCCACACCGCACGCCACACCTGCACCACCGGCACCCCGGCGTCCAGCGCTTCCGCCACCGAGCGGTACCCCAGGTCACCCAGCACGACATCGCGCGCCCAGGACGGCGCCAGCATCGGCCCGAGGTGGTGGTTCAACCGGCGCCAGAGTTCCTGCTCGCGCACGGGTCAGGCGACCGCAGCCCGCGGCGTCCGCACGGGGAGGTGGGTGACGTTCTCGTGGGCCTGGACGCGGGAACTCGTCAACCGCAGCACCTCGGAGAGCTCGACCTCGAGCGCCCCGCAGATCGCGTTCAGCAGCTCGGACGACGCCTCCTTGTGGCCCCGCTCCACCTCGGAGAGGTAGCCCAGCGACACGCGGGCCTGGCCGGACACCTCGCGCAGCGTCTTGCCCGACGCCACCCGGAGCTCGCGCAGGGTCTCCCCCACCATCTCGCGCATCAGCACCACCGCCATGCCGGCCACCTCCTCCTGAAGTCCTCAGCCATTCCCCAACGCCACGGCGCCCGGGATTCTTCCCCACAACCTACACGGGCGACACCACGCGCAGCAGCATCCCCAACGCCGCGTCGACGGTCTGCAACCGCACCGCGTCGCGGTCGCCCTCGAAGAAGAACTGCTCGACCTGGCGGAACTGCGGCAGCGACGCGATCCGCGGGCCGAGCACGCACACCCACACCTCGCCGGGCTGGTGGCCCTCCTGCGGGTCGGGCCCGGCCACCCCGGTCACGGCGATCACCCAGTCGGCGTTGGTGCGGTTCTGCAGGCCGACGGCCATCTCGATGGCCACCTCCTCCGACACCACGGTGTGCTCGCGCAGGACCTCGTCCGGCACCCCCAGCAACGCTGTCTTGAGGCGGGTCGCGTAGCTCACCACCCCGCCGAGATAGATCTTGGACGCCCCGGGCACCGCCGTCAGCGTGGCCCCGATCAGGCCCCCGGTGATGGACTCGGCCGCCGCGATGTGCAGCGACCGGTCACGCAGGGTCTTGATGACCTTCTCGGCGAGTTGGTTCACGTCACTCCTTGTGTTGTGCTTCCTCCGGGTGCTCGGCCAGGTAGGCCTGGCGCATCTTGTTGGCCTCGCGCAGGTAGTCCAGACCCGTGAGGACGGTCAGCACGAAACAGAGGATCATGGCCGCCCAGGCGACCCAGCCCCACACCGTCGGCAGGAACTGCAGGCCGGGCAGGAACATGATGAGGGCGACCGACTGCATGACGGTCTTCAGCTTGCCGCCACGGTTGGCCGCCATCACGCCGTACTTCATGATCGCCCAGCGCAGGATCGTGATGCCCCACTCGCGGACGAGGATGATGATCGTGATCCACCACGGCAGCTCGCCCAGGATCGACAGGCCCACGAACGCCATGCCGGTGAGCGCCTTGTCGGCGATGGGATCCCAGAGCTTGCCGAAGTTCGTGACGAGGTTGTACTTGCGGGCGATGCGCCCATCGAGGGCGTCGGTGGCGATCGCGACGACGAAGATGGCGGTGGCGACCCAGCGCATCGTCGAGTCGTCGGGGTACGCGAGCAGCACCCACGCGAAGATCGGCACCATCACCATGCGGATCGCGGTGAGCACGTTCGGGACGTTCCAGTTGCTGGCCTTCGTGGCCTCGGTCATGCGGACGCCTCCTCGCGTGCGATCAGGTCGACTCCGTCGGTGCCAGTGACCCTACCCCAGACGAGGTCGCCGACCGCGAGGTGCGCGCCGTGGGTGAAGGTGGTCGTCCCGTCGACGTCGGGGCCCTGGTGCTCGGCGCGGCCGGTCGCGGCGCCGCCCTCGTGCGACTCGATGAGCACGCGCACCCGCTCGCCGACGCGCTCGAGGGCGCGCTGGTCTACGAGGTCGTTGGCCAGGTCGCTGACCTGCTCGTAGCGCTCGTCGACGACCTCCTGCGGCAGGTGCCCGTCCAGGGTCGCGGCCTCGGTGCCCTCCTCGTCGGAGTAGGCGAACACGCCGAGGGCGTCCAGTCGGGCCTCGGAGACGAAGTCGACGAGCGTCTGCACGTCGGCGTCGGTCTCGCCGGGGAACCCGACGATGACGTTGGACCGCACCCCGGCGTCCGGCTTGAGGTGCCGGATGCGTTCGAGCAGGCCGAGGAAGCTGTCGGGGTCGCCGAAGCGACGCATGCGCCGCAGGACGCCGGGTGCCGCGTGCTGGAAGCTCAGGTCGAAGTACGGAACCACCTTGTCGATCGAGCACATCGCTTCGACCAGGCCGGGGCGGATCTCGGCGGGCTGCAGGTAGGACACGCGGATCCAGTCGAGGTTCTCGATCTGGCCGAGGCGGTGCAGGAGGGTTTCGAGGGCGCCGAGTTCGCCGAGGTCCTTGCCGTAGGAGGACGTGTTCTCGCTCACCAGGAACGCCTCGCGCACCCCGTGGTCGGCCAGCCACTCGACCTCGGTGACGATGTCGTCGATGGCCCGACTCACGAACGAGCCCCGGAAGCTCGGAATCGCACAGAACGCGCACCGCCGGTCGCAGCCCGAGGCGATCTTCACCGGGGCGCTGGGCGCGTTCCCGCGCCGCTTGCGCACGGCGCGCGGGCCCGAGGCGGGCGCCTGCCCGGGTATCACGATCTCGGACGCCGCGGCCTGCCGTTGCGCGGGGGCCAAGGGCAGGAGGCGACGCCGGTCGGACGGCGTGTGGGCCTCGAGGTGCCCGCCGGCCATGATGAGCCGGAGCTTCTCGTCGATGCTCTCGTAGGCGTCGAAGCCGAGCACGGCGTCGGCCTCGGGCAGGGCGTCGGCGAGCTCGCGGCCGTAGCGCTCGGCCATGCAGCCCACGGCAACGACACGCTGGGTCGTGCCCTTGCCCTTCAGGTCGGAGGCAGCCAGGAGCGTGTCGATGGAGTCCTTCTTCGCCGACTCGATGAACCCGCAGGTGTTGACGACGATGGCCTCGGCGTCGGCCGGTTCATCGACGAGGGCGAAGCCGCCGGCCTCGAGCCGCCCGGCGAGTTCGTCGGAGTCGACGTCGTTGCGGGCGCAGCCGAGGGAGACGATGTGCACGCGGGTTGTGGCCCCGGGGGCGACTCTACCGGTGGGTGCACCACAGGC
>CALMPQ010000068.1 GCA_937872005.1 uncultured Propioniciclava sp. | reverse complement strand
GGCAGCGCGAGCTGGGGCGTCGCCGAGGGCCCAGGCGGGAGAGCGGGCAGGGGTATGGCCGACGGGCCGGGCGGCAGGGCCAACTGGGGGGAGGAACCCGTGGGGGGAATGGGCGTGAGCTCGGGCGACGGGGCGGGCGTGGCCGGTGGCGTGGTGCCGGTGGACGGGGCGCGGTTCGCCCAGGCGTGGCCCCCTCCGTTCAAGATGCCGCCCATGGCGGCGCCCTGAGCCATGCTCGCCATCATGTTCTGGACCGCATCCCACCCCGTGACACCGTCGCGCCAGTTCGTGTACCCCGAGGTGATCGCACCCGCCGCGGCGCCCTGCAGCGCGCCCTTGCCGAAGGCGCCCGCCAGCGTGGCGGCCTGCCCCACCGGGATGGCTCCCAGCGCGCCGTTGATGACGACCTCCCTCCAGTCGATGGGCTGCCCCGGATTGGCGATGGACTGCTGGAGGGTGTTCACCCCCGCGCTCAGCGCAGCGCCACCGATCATCTGGCCCGCGGGCGGCGGGATCAGGAAGAACGCTGCGGCGCCGCCGACCACCAGGAGGCCGCCGATCACTTGGGAGCCGTTGCGCTCCCAGAAACTGCCCGTGTGGTGGGCATGGGTGTAGGCGGCCAGTTCCTCATCGGTGACGGGGCTGAGCCCGGTCGGGTCGACGGCGTGGAGCGGGTCGTTTCCGGCGTAGCTGTACGGGCTGCCGGCCCAGGGCGCGCCGGCGATCGCGTCGAGCGGGTCACGGCTCAGGAAGCCGCGCGATGCGGGGTCGTGCACCCGCTCGCCCAGCCACTCGAGGCCGGCGAACGACACCTGGCCGGAGGCGCCCAGGTGGATCCCGCCGGGAAGGGCGGTCGCGGTCGCGGCCGTCCACGGGTCGACGCCATCCCCCCGATGGGCACGCCAACCGGTGGGTTGCCAGACGCCGTCACGCGCCAGGAGCCCGGGTGCGGCGGCGATCGACTCGCCACCGACCTGGACCGGGGCGACCCCGCGCTCGGCCATGTTCCAGAACACGTCGGCGTCGTCGACCCGCGCCAACTCGCCCAGGGCGTCCACATGGAGGCTGGTGCGCCCCCGTGGGCCGGCGACCTCGGCGAGCCAACCCAACTCGTTCCAGCGGAAGGTGAGGCGTCCGGCCGGGCCTTCCTCGCCGGTGCGTCGCCCGGCGGCGTCGTAGGTGAAGGTGGTTGTCGCGCCGTCGGCGTCGCGGCGGACGAGTTGCCCGGCGGCGTCGTACGAGTACGTGACCTCGCCGTGGGGGCTGGACTCGGCGACCAAGCGGCCGGCCGGGTCGTAGGCCCACCGGTGATCGCCCCCCGCCCCGAGGGCAGCCAGGAGTTGACCGCCGGCATCGTGTTGGTACGCCGTCCGCTCGCCGTCGCGCACGATCGCCGTGATCCGGCCCTCGCTGTCGCGTTCGACGTGGGTCTGGGTGACCTGGTCGTCGCGCTGCAGCGTGTGGGCGACCACCTCGCCGCCCGCGTAGACCCAGGACTGGGTCAAACCGTCGGTAGTGGTGCCCACCACGCGGCCGGCCGGGTCCACGGAGATGTCGACCCGGACGGCGCCGGTGGTCTCGATCGCCGTCCGACGACCGGCCGCGTCGTAGGTGTAGCGCGTGGTGGCGCCATCCGGAGCCGTGACGGAGGCGCAGCGGCCCACGGCGTCCCAGGCCCAGCGGACGGCGGCGCCGTCGCGCGCGCGTTCGACCAACTGCCCCCGCGCGTCCCAGCGGAGGTGGTGGGTGACGGGGTGATCGGTGGCCGTGCGGTCGTCGATCGTGAGGGTGTTGGTCGTGAAGTCGCGCGCGTGGCGGGCGACCGTGCGACCGTTGGCGGTCACCTCGGCGAGGGCACCGTCCGCGTCGTACTCCCACGCGGTGCGGTCGCCGGTGGGGGACTCATACCAGGCAAGGCGTCCGGCGGCATCGTGGCCGATGCGGAGGATGTGACCCAGGGCATCGGTCTCCTCGATGAGCTGGTCGCGCCCGTTGAAGACGCGCCGCACCGTGTTCCCGAGGGGATCGGTGACCTCCACCGAGCGGCCGAGGGCGTCGTAGGCGAAGCGGGTGACGCCCCCCAAGGCGTCACGGGCCTCGACGAGTTGGTCGGCGGCGTCGTAGGTGAAGCGCCGCGTGCCCCACAGACGGCTGCGCGTGGCGATGACCCGCCCGGCGGCGTCGTAGGTCCACGCGGTGCGACCCTCACCGGGCCGGAACTGGGCCACGACGCTGCCGTTCTCGTCGTAGTCGTAGGTGATCGCGTCGCCGGTGGGGCCGGTCTCGGCGACGAGTCGGCTGTCGGCGTCGAACGTGAACGTGGTGGTCGCGCCCGTGCCGTCGGTCACCGACGCCAGCTTGCCCCGGTTGTCGTAGGTGTAGCTCATCGTGCTGCCGTCGGGGCGGGCGAGGTGGACGACCCGACCGGCGGCGTCGCGGGTCAGGGTGGTCACGTGGCCTTCGGCGTCCACGTACTCGACCGGACGCCCGGCCAGGTCGTAGCGGGTCAGCAGGTTTCCCTGCCCGGGGCGGCTCACCGAGACGATCCGACCGATCCGGTCGGTGACCAGGGTTGACTGTGGGCCGTCCGCCCGGGCCGATCCCGTCCGGACGGTCAGGTGGTCGGCGCTGCGGGTGACCACGGTCTCGCGGCCGGTGGGATCGATGCTGCGGGAGACGCGGCCGTTCACGTCGTACTCGGCGCGCCACTCGCCGCCCTCGGGGTCGAGCGTGGCCACCAGGCGGGAGAGGTTGTCGTGGGTGAACTCCCACCGGCTGCCGTCCGGCAGTTCGATGCCGGCGAGGTTACCGAGCACGTCGAACACACGGTGGGTGGTCCGGCCCACGGGGTCCGTCACCCGTGTGGTGTCCCCCGCGTCGCCGTGCTCGTACGCGGTGCGGGCACCGAGCGGGTTGATGATCGCGGCGATGCGTCCCGCGGGGGTGTGCTCGAACCGCCAGGTGGAGCCGTCGGGGTCGGTGCGCGAGGTGAGCAGCTCGCCGGTCCACGAGAAGGTGGAGCGGTGGCCGAGGGGGGTCGTGCTGGCGACGATGCGCCCGGCCTCATCCCGCTCCAGGGTCGCCTCGTTCCCGTCCCCGTCGGCGAAGGCGACGATGTCGCCGTGCTCGTCGTGGCGCAGCGTGAAGCGGACGCCCATCGGGTCGGTCGTCGCGGTCAGCAGCCCCTGCGACCACTCGAAGGTCGTGGCGCCGCCCTCGGCGTCGGTGATCGTGTGGGGGTTGCGCTCGCCGTCGCGGTAGTGGAACGAGGTGGTCGCGGGTCGGCCGTCGGCGTCTACGGTGACCGATGCGATGCGGTCCTCGTGGTCCCACACCGTCTCGATGCGGGCGCCCGCGGGGGTGACGCGTGCCGTCAGTCGTGAACGCTCGTCGTACTCCGAGACCGTGACCGAACCGTCGCGCTCGGTGGCCATGACGATGTTGCCGTAGGCGTCGCGGGCGAGCGAGACGCGCTGGTCGTCGGCGTCCACGATGCCGACCAGACGGGCACGGGTGTCGTGGATCCAGGTGTTGGAGCGCGTCCCGTCGGGGTCGGCCACCATCGTGATGTTGCCCGGCAGGTAGCTGAACCGCGTCAGGCGGCCGTGCGGCGACACCTGCTCGACCACGCGGCCCAGGCCGTCGTAGGTGTTCGCCAGCTCGCGGACGCCGTCGCCGTCGGTCACCTCCTGGATCAGCCCGGCCTCGTTCCAGGCGTAGCGCCGGGTGCCCCGGTGTGACGTCGCCGCCACCAAGCGGCCCGCCTCGTCGTACGCGTAGTCGACGCGGCGGCCGTCGGACGCCACCGCGGCCCGGACCCGGTCATCGGCCCAGTCGAGCGTGACGGAGCGGCCGCGCTCGTGGACGAGACCGAGCAGTCGGGTGCCGTCCCAGTGCATGCTGACCCGTGTGCCGGGGCCGTTGCCCGTCTCCACCAGTCGGCCGGCTGCGTCGAAGCGCCAGCGGGCGCCCGTGTTGTCGGTGATCGTGAAGCCGTCGCCGTCACGGCCCAGCCAGAAGGCCTCGGTCGTGGCCCTAACCGGTGGTCGGCGGCGACCCGTACGCCTCGGGCGGGGCGATGACGAGGTCGGCGCGCTCGGGGTTCACCCCCGACGCCTGGAGCGAGGCGGTGATCGAGGCGTTGTTCATGGTGACGACGCCCGACGACCCCGCGGCCTCGAAGGCGCCCGCGACCGTGTTCGCCCACTGCACGTCCTGGCCGTTGGCCGTCAGGTTCTGGGTGAAGGCGGTCAAGACGCCCGATGCATCGAGGCTGCCCCAGCCGCAGCCAGCCACGAACGTGTCGTAGTGGCCGCGCAGGGATCCCGGCCAGTGCGCCAACTCCTGGTTGGCGCCGCTGGAGTTGGAGGCGAAGCTGCGCAGGTTCGCGGGTCTGGCTGAGGAGGTGCCGGTGGAACCGCTCCCCGTCAGCGGCTCACGCTGGGGCGGGGCCGGCGCCGGCACGGCCTGCGGGGTGGCCGGGTCGGGACCACCCACGGGTGGCGCCTCGCCCCCGGTGAACCAGTCCGAGACGTGATCCCAGAAGCCCCGCTCGTCCTGGCGCCGCTTCCATGCGCGCGCCGTCTCGCGGCGGTTCTGCTCGGCCGTGGCGGAGCCGGCAAGGTAGTCGACCTTCGTGGCCACGTCGCGCAGGGCGGCCGCCAGGCGGGAGGCATCGCCGGCCTGCGTCGTGCCGTTCTGCCGGAACAGGTCGGCGTAGTACCCGACGAAGTCCTCCAGCCCGTGGGACACCCAGGTGGCACGTGGCCCGGTCTGACCGTCGATCGCCGTGGCGGCGTTGCGGCAGCCCGTGGCCAGCGAGGCGGCCGCCGCGTGGTTGAAGCGCACGTCTTCGCTGATGCCTTGCAACACGCCGTTCATGGTCTCTTCCTCGGGGTGGGTCGGGGCGGGGACGTCTTCGAACCTAGCAGCGAGAGCGCGGAGCGAGATGGTTATCCACAGGGGAGCACTGCCCACGGTGCGTACACTGTCGGGCGGGGATCGTGCGGGTTTGTTGGAGCTCGTCGCCTCGGAACCCGTGGTCAGCCAGCTCATCGATGCTGCCCGCACGGACGCCGAGCCGACGCTGGATGTCACGTGCCCGGCGGCCCTGCGGCCGCTGGTCGCGGCGGCGCTGACCACCGAGGCCGACAAGCCGCTTCTCATCGTCACGAGCACCTACCGCGAGGCCGAGTCGGCCCGCGACACCCTGCGCTCGCTGCTCGGCACCGACGCGGTCGCCTACTACCCGGCCTGGGAGACCCTGCCCCACGAGCGGTTGTCGCCGCGTTCCGACACGGTGGGACGCCGCCTGGCGGTGCTGCGGAGGCTGGCGGGGAACAGTGACCTCGCGTCGCCGCGTGTGATCGTCGCGCCGGTCCGCGCCGTGCTGCAGCCGCAGGTCGCCGGTCTGGGCGACCTGCTACCGGTGACGGTGTCGGTGGGGGAGGACCGTGACGTCGAGGACCTTGCGGTCGCCTTGGTGAACGCGGCCTACGTGCGCGTCGACCTCGTCGAGCGTCGCGGCGAGTTCGCGGTGCGCGGCGGCATCATCGACGTGTTCCCGCCCACCCTGGAGCATCCGGTCCGCATCGACTTCTTCGGGGACACGGTCGAGGAGATCCGGCCGTTCAGCGTCGCCGACCAACGCTCGCACGACGAGACGTTGCCGTCGGTCACGGCCGACCCCTGCCGCGAGATGCTGCTCACGCCCGAGGTGCGCGAGCGGGCAGCCGCGCACGCGACGCGGCAGGGCGTCCCCGACCAGATGCGCGAACTGTTCACCCGCATCGCCGACGGGCACGCCGTGGACGGGATGGAGGCGCTCGCGCCAGCCCTGGTCGACCGGCTCGAACTGCTCGTCGACGTGCTGCCCGACGACACCGTCGTGGTGGTCAGCGACCCCGAGAAGGTGCGCGCCCGCGCGCTGGAGCTGCACGCGACGAGCCAGGAGTTCCTGGCCGCCTCGTGGTCGGCGGCCGCCGAGGGCGGCAAGGCGCCGATTGACCTCGCGGCGTCCGCCTACCGCCAGCTCGCCGACGTGCGTGCGCAGGCACTGGGCCGCGGCCTGCCTTGGTGGACGTTCTCGGCGTTCGCCGAGGACCCCGATTCGCGCCACATCGTGGCCGAGGAGAACGAGCCGTTCCGCGGCGACCTCGAGGCCGCCATCGAGGCGATCAGCGAGGCGGTGGCGTCCGGCTTCGAGGTGGTGCTGGTCGCCGACGCCACCGGACGAGCCCAGCGGCTCGGGGAGGTGCTCGCGGAGCACGACCTGGCGGGCAAGGCGTCCATCGTCGTGGCCGACCTGCCGCGGGGCGTCCGGGTCGAACGCATCAACCTGCGCATCTTCACCTCGGGCGACCTGGCCGGGGTCAAGGGCGGCTCCGACAAGGCCGAGCGCAAGATGCCGGCCCGGCGCAAGAACGCGATCGACCCTCTGGAGCTCAAGCCCGGCGACTACGTCGTGCACGACGCGCACGGGGTCGGGAAGTACGTCGAGATGGTCACCCGCACGGTGCAGAACGCGACGCGGGAGTACCTCGTGCTCGAGTACGCGCCGAGCAAGCGCGGGCATCCGGGCGACCGCCTCTTCGTGCCCATGGACGCCCTCGACCAGGTCACCCGTTACGTGGGCGGTGAGGCGCCGAGCCTGGACCGGATGGGCGGCGCCGACTGGACCAAGCGCAAGGCCCGGGCCCGCAAGGCCGTCCGCGAGATCGCGGCCGAGCTGATCAAGCTGTACGCCGCGCGCCAAGCCTCGCAGGGTCACGCCTTCGGGCCCGACAGCCCGTGGCAGCGGGAACTCGAGGACAACTTCACCTACGTCGAGACCCCCGACCAGATGGCGGCGATCGTCGAGGTCAAGCGCGACATGGAACAGGTCGTGCCCATGGACCGCCTGATCTGCGGCGACGTCGGCTACGGCAAGACCGAGATCGCCGTGCGCGCCGCGTTCAAGGCGGTCATGGACGGCAAGCAGGTCGCGATCCTCGTGCCGACGACGCTGCTGGTGCAGCAGCACTTCGCGACGTTTGCGAACCGGTACGCGGGGTTCCCGGTGACGGTGGCGGCGCTGTCGCGGTTCCAGTCACCGGCCGAATCGAAGAAGACGATCGAGGGCATCGCCGACGGGTCGGTCGACGTGGTCGTGGGCACGCACCGGCTGTTCTCGAACGAGGTCGGGTTCAAGGACCTCGGCCTCGTGATCATCGACGAGGAGCAGCGCTTCGGCGTCGACCACAAGGAGGCGCTGAAGAAACTGCGCCTGAATGTCGACGTGTTGTCGATGTCGGCCACGCCGATCCCGCGCACGCTGGAGATGGCGATCACGGGCATCCGCGAGATGTCGGTCATCGCGACCCCGCCCGAGGAGCGGCACCCGGTGCTGACCTTCGCCGGGCCGTCGGACGACAACCAGGTCCGGGCGGCGATCCGGCGCGAGCTGGCGCGCGAGGGCCAGGCCTTCTACATCCACAACCGGGTGCAGACGATCGAGAAGGCGGCCGCGCACATCCGCGAGCTGGTGCCCGAGGCGCGCGTCGCCGTCGCGCACGGCCAGATGAACGAGAACCAGCTCGAGCGCGTGATGGTCGACTTCTGGGAGCGTGAGGCGGACGTGCTGGTCTGCACCACGATCGTCGAGGCGGGTTTGGACATCGCGTCAGCCAACACGTTGATCATCGAGCGCGCCGACCTGCTGGGGTTGTCGCAGCTGCACCAGCTGCGCGGCCGGGTGGGACGCGGGCGCGAGCGTGGCTACGCCTACTTCCTGTACCCGCCCGACAAGCCCTTGACCGACACCGCGCACGATCGCTTGGCGACCATGGCGGCGCACACCGACCTGGGCGCGGGCATGGCGATCGCCATGAAGGACCTCGAGATCCGGGGCGCCGGCAACCTCCTCGGTGAGGAGCAGTCGGGCCACATCGCCGACGTCGGCTTCGACCTGTACATCCGGCTGGTGGGGGAGGCGGTGGCCGACTTCCGCGGGGAGGCGTCCGAGCCCGAACCCGAGATGAAGATCGAGCTGGCCGTGGACGCCCACCTGCCCACCGACTACGTCGAGTCCGAGCGGCTGCGCCTGGAGATGTACAAGCGGCTCGCGTCGGTGCGCGAGGAGTCCGAGCTGGACGCCGTGCGCGCCGAACTGCTCGACCGCTACGGGCCGCTGCCCGAGCCGGTGGAGAACCTGTTTGCGGTGACGCGATTCCGGATGCTGTGCCGCTCGGTGGGCATCACCGAGGTGCTGAGCGCGGGGACGATGATTCGCTTCGCGCCCGCGGTGCTGCCCGAGTCGCGCGACATGCGGCGTGCCCGCATGTACCCCGGGTCGCGGGTCAACAAGCAGACCCACCAGCTGTTCCTGCCGCGCCCGATGACGGCGCCCATCGCCGGCCAGCCGGTCAAGGACGGTGCCCTGCTGGAGTGGGCCACCCAAGCGGTCACGGCCCTGTTCGTCCCGTGACCGCCGAGGGCTTGTGTCGATTCCGCCGAGGGCTTG
>CALMPQ010000067.1 GCA_937872005.1 uncultured Propioniciclava sp. | reverse complement strand
ACACCTCCGACCGGCTCTACTTCGAGCCGCTCACCCTGGAGGACGTGCTCGAGGTCTACCACGCCGAGGCCGACAAGGGCCCCGTGGCCGGCGTGATCGTGCAGCTGGGCGGCCAGACCCCGCTCAAGCTCGCCCAGGCGCTCAAGGACAACGGCGTGCCGATCGTGGGCACCCCGCCCGAGGCGATCAACGCCGCCGAGGAGCGCGGCGCGTTCGGTGACGTGCTCACCGCCGCCGGGCTGCCTGCGCCGCGCTACGGCATGGCGCAGAGCGCGACCCAAGCCGTCGAGATCGCGAACCGCATCGGCTACCCGGTGCTGGTTCGGCCCAGCTACGTGCTGGGCGGACGCGGGATGGAGATCGTCTACGACGACGCCGCCCTGACCGGCTACATCGAGCGTGCCACGTTCATCACGCCGCAGCAGCCCGTGCTGGTCGACCGCTTCCTCGACGATGCGATCGAGATCGACGTGGATGCCCTGTTCGACGGCACCGAGCTCTACCTCGGCGGCGTGATGGAACACATCGAAGAGGCGGGCATCCATTCCGGCGACTCGGCGTGCACGCTGCCGCCCATCACGCTCGGCGACGACGTCATCGAGCGCATCCGCACCGCGACCGAGGCGATCGCCCGGGGCGTGGGCGTCCGGGGCCTGATCAACATCCAGTACGCGCTCCAAGGCGACACCCTGTACGTGCTGGAGGCGAACCCGCGGGCGTCCCGCACGGTGCCGTTCGTGTCGAAGGCCACCGGCACGCAGCTGGCCAAGGCCTGCGCCCGCCTGATGCTGGGGGAGTCCATGGCCGACTTGCGGGCCGCCGGCGTGCTGCGGCGCGAGGGCGACGGCGCGCGCCTGGTCGAGGCCGCCCCCATCGCGGTCAAGGAGGCCGTGATGCCGTTCAACCGGTTCCGCACCGCAGACGGGACGTCGGTCGACTCGCTGCTCGGCCCCGAGATGAAGTCGACCGGCGAGGTCATGGGCCTCGACGCCCACTTCGGCACCGCCTTCGCCAAGAGCCAGACAGGCAGCTACGGCGGCCTGCCCACGGGGGGCACCGCGTTCGTGTCGATCGCCAACCGCGACAAGCGGCACGCCATCTTCCCGGTCAAGCGGCTGGCCGACCTCGGGTTCCGCATCCTCGCGACGGCCGGCACGGCGCAGGTGCTCCGGCGCAACGGCATCGAGGTCGAGGTGCTCCGCAAGGCCCACCAGGGCCGGGGCGCCGACGGCGAGCCCACCGTGGTGGACGCCATCCTGGCCGGCGACGTCGACCTGATCTTCAACACGCCCCAGGGCGCCAGCGCCGACGGCCAGCCGCGCCGCGACGGCTGGTCGATCCGCTCGGCGGCGATCCTGCGGGACATCCCCTCGATCACGACCGTGCAGGGGCTCTCGGCGGCGGTGCAGGGCATCGAGGCCGCCCAGGCGGGAGAGGTGGGCGTCCGGTCGTTGCAGTCGTGGCAGGAGGCCGTGCAGGCCGAACTGGGGTGAGGTCGCCTGCGCCGCGTCGCTAGGATGAGGCGTCCTGGAAGGTTGACCCTAGGAGGCTCACCGATGGCGCGAGGCGTCGTGGCGACCGGCTACGAGCGGGTGCTGCGCCCGCTGCTGTTCAAGGCGCGGGGCGGTGACCCCGAGAAGGTCCACGAGGACATGATCGGTGCCCTGCAGGCGCTGGCCGAGGTGCCGGGTGTACGCAGCCTGGTGGGTCTGGCGACGCGCACGCACGGGACGCCCGTCGAGGTGGCCGGCATCACCTTCCCCGGGCGCGTGGGCCTGGCTGCCGGCATGGACAAGGACGGGCGCGCCGCCTTGGCCTGGCAACACCTCGGCTTCGCGTTCGCCGAGCTGGGCACCGTCACTGCGTTGGCGCAACCGGGCAACGACAAGCCGCGCATCTTCCGCGCGCAGGCGTCGCAGGGTCTGGTCAACCGCATGGGCTTCAACAACCACGGCGCGCTCGCGCTGGCCAACCGCCTGGCCGTGGCCGGGGTGTTCCGGGGCAACCGGGCCGCCGGCATCCCGCTCGGCATCAGCTTGGGCAAGTCCAAGGTCGTGCCGGTCGAGGACGCCGTGGCCGACTACCTGACCTCCTTCGACCTCGTCCACCCCCACGCCGACTACGTCGCCGTGAACGTCTCCAGCCCCAACACCCCGGGCCTGCGCTCGTTGCAGGACGGGGGAGCGCTCACCGACCTGCTCGGGGCACTCACGGCCCGAGCCCGCGCCCTGACGCCGGCACGACCGATGCCCATCTTCGTGAAGGTCGCCCCCGACCTCACCGAGGGACAGGTGGACGAGGTCCTCACCGCCGCCACCGATGCGGGCGTCGCCGGCGTCATCGCCACCAACACCACCTTGTCCCGCGAGGGTCTGGCGCCCGAGGACGCGGCCCTTGCCGACGAGGCGGGCGGGCTGTCGGGACGACCCCTCACGGAACGGGCGCGGGAGGTCGTGGGGTACATCGCCCGGCACACCGACCTGCCCGTCATCGGATCGGGTGGCGTGATGAGCGCTGCTGACGCACAATCCCTAGTGGACGCGGGTGCCAGCCTCGTCCAGATCTACACTGGGTTCATCTACGCAGGGCCCGCGCTGATCGCCGACATCAACGAGGAGGTGCGATGACCACCTACCGCCAGCGGCTCAAGGCCGTGACGGCCGAACGCGGGAACCTGTGCGTGGGCATCGACCCCCACGCCACCCTCCTGTCGGCGTGGGGCCTGCCTCTCACGGCGTCCGGCCTCGAGACCTACTGCCGCACGATCGTCGAGGCGCTGGGGGACGTCGTGGCCGTGTTCAAGCCGCAGGTCGCCTTCTTCGAGGTGTACGGGTCAGCCGGTTTCGCCGTGCTGGAACGGCTCGTGGCAGAGATCCGTGCGGCCGGAGCCCTCTCGATCCTGGACGCCAAGCGCGGCGACATCGGTTCCACCATGGAGGCCTACGCCGAGGCCTTCCTCGCCCCCGACTCCCCGCTGGCCGGTGACGCCGTGACGCTGTCGCCGTACCTGGGGTTCGGGTCCCTCATGCCCGCCTTCGAGCGGGCGATCGCCTTCGACAAGGGCGTCTACGTCCTCGCCCGCACCTCGAACCCCGAGGGCGGCCAGGTGCAGCTCGCCCTCGGCCAGGACGGCTCGGTGGCCCAAGGGGTCATCGACGCCGCCAAGGAACTCAACCGTCAGGCGCGGACGCGCGCGATCGGCCTCGTGGTCGGTGGTACGCACCAATCCCTCGGCTGCGACGTGTCGGAGTTCAACGGATCGATCCTGGTCCCCGGGATCGGCGCCCAGGGCGGGCGCATGGAGGACCTCCCGGGTCTCTTCGGAGCCGCCTACGACAACGTGTTGCCCATGGTTGGGCGCGGGATCCTGCAAGCGGGCCCCGATGCCCAAGCCCTGCGGCAACGAGTTGCCAACTACGCAGTGATTTAGCCGCTACGATTCGCGGGAATCAACAGTTGAGTTGTTTAATCAGGTGACGTACACCGGCAGACCGTTGGGAGCAAGACCGTGTCCATTCCCCAGTTGACGACCGAGCAGCTCCAAGCTGCCCGAGCCGCCGCTACCCAGGCCCGTCGCGTGCGTGCCGAGCTCAAGGCGAAGGTGCGCAACGGTGCGATCACCCTCTCCGAGGCGCTCGACACGGCGCAGGCCGACGACGTGCTCGCCCACGTCAAGGTCGTGGACCTGTTGAAGTCCCTGCCCCGTGTGGGCGAGAAGCGCGCCATCGCCGTGATGGAGAAGCTCGACATCGCCTCGAACCGCCGCATCCGCGGGCTGGGTCGCCACCAGGTGGCGGGCCTCAAGGCCGAGTTCAAGTGAGCCGCGGCATCACGGTGATCTCCGGGCCCGCGGGCGTGGGCAAGGGCACCGTGGTGCAG
>CALMPQ010000066.1 GCA_937872005.1 uncultured Propioniciclava sp. | reverse complement strand
CCCGCTGCCCCGGCTGCGAGCGCGGCCCGGACGCCCTGGGCGTCGGCGATTCCTCCGGCCGCGAGGACGGGGCGGGCGACGGCGTCCACGATCGCAGCGACGAGCTGAGGGTGGGTCGCTGACCGGTGAGGTCGCGATTGCCGGTGAGGAAGTGGCCGCGGTGTCCGCCGGCCTCGACCCCTTGGGCGATGACGACGTCGACGCCGCGCTCGGCCAGCCACACGGCCTCCGCGACGGTGGTGGCCGACGACATCACGACGGGTCGCCACGCGCGGATGCGGTCGAGCAGGTGGGGAGCCGGTAGGCCGAAGTGAAAGCTGACCACCGGTGGTTCGAAGTCGGCGATGAGGTCGGCGGTGGCCGCCGAGAACGGGAGCCGCCCGGGGCCGGACGGGATGACGTCCGGGTCGACGCCGTACTCGGCGTGGAAGGGGGCCAACGCTTGGCGCCAGCCAGCCTCGCGGGCAGCGTCCGGTTGGGGTGGGGTATGGGTGAAGAAGTTGACGTTGTACGGCACCCCCGACTCCCGGAGGGCGGACAACTCGGCGGCGAGGGCGTCCGGGGCGAGCATGGCTGCGGGCAGGGAGCCGAGCGCGCCGGCCCGGCCCACGGCGATCGCGAGCGCGCTCCCCTGCACGCCCGCCATGGGCGCCTGGACGATCGGGAATCGGGTGCCGAACAGGGCTGCGAGGTGCATGGTGCCCATCATGGCGGCTGGGCTAGCGTGAGGGCACCACCGAGCTGAGGAGTCCGCCATGACCGGCACCGCTGACGTCTACACCCAGGCCACCCTGTCCCCCTCGAAGCTGGACCTGCTGGCCACCTGGCTGCCGCAGCAGTCGTGGTTCGCGGGCGACGTGGCCGACCTGGAGCGCGTGGCCTTCTTCCGGTTCGTGGACCCCGACGGCGAGGTCGGCCTCGACTCGATGCTGATCGCGTCGGCGGGCGCGGTCTACCATGTGCCGGTGACGTGGCGGTCGGCCGAGCTGGCGGGCGGCGAGCTGATCGGGGTCCTGGAGCACTCGGAGCTCGGCACGCGCTACGGCTACGACGCCACCACCGACCCGGTCTACGTGGCCGAACTGGTGCGGGTGATCCGCGAGGGCGACACGGGTTCCGACATCACCAACGTCGAGACCGGCCAGCCTTTGCCGGCGACCGCCGAGGTGTCCGGCTCGGGCGTGACCCCGGGGGTGGACGCCCAGGGCCAGGTCCGCCTGATCCGTGTCCTGGACGCCGAGCACGAGGACACCCACGCCGCCCGCGGCGTGCTGACCGCGACGTGGACGTGGGACGGGCAGCAGCGCGAGGACGTGCTCGCTGTCCTGCGCTGACGCGTGCAGTTCGCGGTCGTTGACTGGAACGTCAACGGGTTCGTACGCCAGTCCCAAGCTGAGTTCCTCGGCGACCTGGACTGGGATGTGGCGTGCCTGCAAGAGGTGACCCGCGAGACGTGGCCGGCGTTCCGGGCGATCGCCGACCAAGGCGACGTTGCCTTCTCCTACGTGGCACCGCTCGCTGGGAGCGGACCACGGTTCGCCAACGCTGTCCTCGTGCGCGGAGGAGCGGAGTGGCGGGGCTTCGGACTTCTCGCCGACATGCCCTCGCCCGAACGGTCGACGGTCGCGCAGTTGCGCGTCGCGGGGCGTCCGGTCTGGGCGGCGAGTTGGTCGGCTCCGCCGGGGGTGTCCTGGGGCAAGGCGGGCAAGGGGCGGCAGGTCGACCGGTTTGCGGCGTGGCTGCGCGACCGGCCTGGGCCGACAGTCGTGGGGATCGACCGGAACGCTCCCCAGTGGGAGCGCCACGACCTGGCCAACGATGAGTGGTGGAACCCGAGGGAGCCTCTCCTGTTCGGCCCTCAACGGGTGCACGACCTGCGCGATGCCTACCGGGACGTTCTGGCGTCCGATCCAGCAATGGCTGCTCGGGTGCGGGCTGAGGCTCCTGACGGACCGTTGGCCATCACCCACATGCGTGGCGGTGTCCCCTGCCGCTACGACGCGATCTACGCCTCACCCGAGTTTGCGGTCATGGAGGTCCAGCACCTGTGGAACGAGGCGCGGGCTGCAGCCAGCGATCACGCGTTGGTCAGAGCGGTCTTGGCCTGAAGCCGTTATCTGATCGTGACCGGAGTTGTCCACATTATCCGAACGCGGTATCGAAATTGTCGGAGCCGGCTGTGAGGGTTGGGTCATGGCAGAACTCGTACTCAAGACCGTGGCCGACGCGGCTGCGGCCCTGGATCATGCCACCAGCATGATCCGTGCTGGTGAGGTCGCCCAATGCTTGGCGATCGCCGCCCTGTGCGACCTCCACCACGTCGACGAAACGGTGCTGGTGGAGGGGTGTGAACGGTGGGTGCCCGGCGGCGCTGACGGTACCCCGTTGATCGGGGAGTTCGTCACCGCCCACATCTCGACCTTGTTGGGGGTGAGTATCAGTGGGGCGTTCGGGTGGATCAACCGGGTCCTCAACCTGCGCCACCGCCACCCCACCCTGTGGCGACTCGT
>CALMPQ010000065.1 GCA_937872005.1 uncultured Propioniciclava sp. | reverse complement strand
GAGGCGTTCCACCGCACCCACCGGGGGTCGCACGACCGGCTGTCGTTCTACGAACCGCTGTTGAGCGGGGCCTGGGACTTCGACAAGAACGCCCCCGATGCCAAGCGGCGCACCGCGATCCACTACGCCGCCGACGGCGCGCCCGACGGCGTCCTGGCCTGGTCGTTCGACTGGGACTCGGAGACCATCACCGTCCACGACCTGCTGGCCGTCGACGACGCCGCCGAGTTGGCGCTGTGGCAGTTCCTGGGCTCGGTGGACCTGGCCAAGAAGGTCAAGATCCGCCGCCTCTCCCCCGTCTCACCGCTGCCCTGGGCGCTGGCCGACCCGCGTCAGCTCAAGCTCACCGAGAGCGGCGACTGGACCTGGCTGCGCGTCCTCGACGTGCCGGGCGCCCTCGGGGTGCGCTGGTTCGACACCGACGGTTCGGTGGCCTTCATCGTCGACGACCCGCTCGGGTTCGCCGCGGGCTGCTACCGGGTTGAGGCGTCCGGGGGCCGGGCGAGCGTGGAAGCGATCGCCGAGGCGTCCGACCTCGTGCGGGTCGACGTGCGCGCGCTGGCCAGCCTCTACTTCGGGGTGGTGGACGCCCGCACGCTGGCCGGGGCCGGCCTGATTACGGGGGCGCCCGCCGACGTGGCGGCGCTGACCCGGCTGTTCCGCACCGACGTGCCGCCGCACAACGTGTCGGGCTTCTGATCCGAGCCGGCGTCGGGTTGCACGAACCCGGCGCCGGTGCTACCTTTCCGGTCGTGAGCCCACCACGGGCTCGACAGGGTTGTTACCCGCAAGGGGCAAGACCTGAGATGCGAACCATCGCGTCTCGGGTCTCTTTTTGTTTTCATGGGCCGTGAGGCCCTCACATGGACAGGGGATCATCGTGGAACCCACCACCACCTCGCCCGCGCAGGCGATCGTCGATGGCGTCGGCGGCGCGGACAACATCAGCTCACTCACCCACTGCGCCACCCGGCTCCGCTTCGAGCTGAAGGACGCCGCGAAGGTCGACGCCGCCGCGCTCGACGCGAACCCGGTCGTCCTGGGCTCGGTGCCCCAGTCGGGCGACCGGCACCAGGTCGTGATCGGCGGCGCGGTCCAGAGCGTCTACACCGACATCATGAACCTGCCGAGCATGAAGACCCTCGGCACGCCGTCGGACGCCGACGTCAAGGCCGCCGCCCGCGCCAAGGTGCGCGGCAAGGTCGCCTGGGTCGACGCCTTCTTCGAGTACCTCTCCGACAGCTTCCGCCCGCTGCTGGGCGTGCTGTTGGGCGGCTCCCTCATCATCGCGATCGCGGCCGTGCTGGACGCCCTCGGCATCGTGCCGTTCCAGGGCGTCGACCGCGCCACCGCCGCGGGCGCCACCTGGATCTTCTGGGACGCCATGTGGCGCTCGGTGCTGTACTTCCTGCCCGTCATGGTGGCCTACAACGCCGCCAAGAAGCTCAACGTCGACCCGTGGCTCGGCGCGACCGTCATGGCCGCCCTCTTCACCCCCGAGTTCATGAGCCTGACCGACACGTCGAAGTTCCCCGAGACGGTCTGCACGACCAACCCGACGCTGGGCACCGACTCGTGCGTCGCCACGATCTTCGGCCTGCCGATGCAGCTCAACGGGTACGGCGGCCAGGTCTTCGTGCCGCTGATGATGGTGGCGATCCTCGCGCTGGTCTACCGCTTCCTGAAGAGGATCTTCCCCGAGAACGTGCAGATGGTGTTCGTGCCGTTCTTCTCGATGCTGGTCATGATCCCGCTGACCGCGTTCCTCATCGGCCCGCTCGGCATCTGGCTGGGCAGCGGCCTGGGCACCGGCCTGGCCTGGATGAACAGCAACGCGCCGTTCATCTTCGCGATCCTGATCCCGATGATCTACCCCTTCCTCGTGCCGCTGGGCCTGCACTGGCCGCTGAACGCCCTGATGCTGGCCAACATCCAGACCCTCGGCTACGACTTCATCCAGGGCCCCATGGGCGCGTGGAACTTCGCCTGCTTCGGCGCCACCGCCGGCGTGCTGTTCCTGGCGATGCGTGACAAGGATCTCGTCATGCGCCAGACCGCGACCGGTGCGCTGGCCGCCGGCCTCTTCGGCGGCATCTCGGAGCCGTCGCTGTACGGCATCCACCTCCGCTTCAAGCGGATCTACCCCCGCATGCTTGTCGGCTGCTTCGCCGGTGGCCTCACCATCGCCCTGCTCGGTGCTCCGTTCGGCGGCGTGAAGACCGGCGCGTTCGCCTTCACCTCGCTGCTGACCATTCCCGTGTTCAACCCGATGGGCGTCTACGCGATCGCCATCGCGGTGGCCTTCGTGGTCGCCATGGCCCTGGTCATCTTCTCGGGCTACAAGGACAAGGACGCCCCCGCCGAGGTCTCCCCCCAGGCCGTCGAGGCCGACGCCACTGCCCCGGCCGCGGCAGCTCCGGCGGCCGCACCCGCGGCGTCCATCGCGCGGGCCACCACCGAGGTGGCCTCGCCGGTCGCCGGGCACGCGGTGAGCCTGGACGACGTCGAGGACAAGGTGTTCAGCTCCCGCACGCTGGGCGACGGCGTCGGCGTGGTGCCGACGGAGGGCCGCTTCGTCTCGCCGGTCGCCGGTACGCTCGCGACCGTGACGAAGACGGCGCACGCCTACGGCATCAAGACCGACTCCGGGGTCGAGGTGCTCGTGCACATCGGCATCGACACGGTGCGCCTCAAGGGCGAGCACTTCACGACCCACGTCGAGAAGGGCCAGCGCGTCGAGGTGGGCGACCTGCTCGCCGAGGTGGACCTCGACGGGGTGCGTGCTGCGGGGTATGACACCACCACGATCGTGACGGTGACCAACACCAAGGCGATCCGCAACGGCGAGGGCACGGTGACGCCGCGCGCCGGGGTCGAGGTCGCGGCCGGCGACCCCGTCATCGAGGTGGTCCGCTGACGCCGTGAAGATCCTTCGCGTCTTCAACAACAACCTCGTCCTCGCCCGTGACCCGGGCGGGGACGAGGTGATCCTCACCGGGCGGGGCCTGGGGTTCCAGGCCAAGCCCGGGCAGGACGTCGACCCGGCCAAGGTGGTGCGGCGGTTCGTGCCCGAGGACGGGCGTGACCCCGACCACCTGGCCCAACTGCTCGCGGGTATCCCTCCGGAGCAGATCCACCTCGTGACGGTGGCGCTGGCCGACGCCGGGGTGGTGCCCGCGGCGTCCGGGGGGGCGACCACGCTGGTGATCGCGCTGGCCGACCACGTGAACTTTGCGATCCACCGCCAATCGGTGGGGATGGACGTCGCCTACCCGCTGCTGGCCGAGGTGACGAACCTGTATGCCGGGGAGTATGCGCAGGCGCAGGAGGTGCGGGCGTCGCTGAACCGGGGGTTGGAGGTGCCGCTGCCCGAGTCGGAGGCGGTGGCGATCGCGCTGCACCTGGTCAACGCGGGTATGGCGACCGGCGACCTGAGCTACACCTACACGATGACCGGGATCATCCAGCAGATGGTGTCGGTGATCGAGCAGACCTACGGGGTCTCGTTGCCGTCGACCTCGGTCAGCGTGGGTCGCCTGATCACGCACCTGCGCTACCTCTTCGTGCGCATCCACCAGCACAGCCAGCTGCACGAGGAACGCTCGGCGATCGGCTCCGCGATCCGGGACGCCTACCCGCAGGCGTTGGCCTGCGCCGAGCGCCTGGCCCAGGTGGTCGAACTGCGGTTGGGGTCGGAACTCACCGACGACGAGGTGAGCTACCTCACCCTGCACGTGGCGCGCGTGGTTCAGGACTGCCCGGCGCCCTGAGACTCCGGGTACAAGGGAGTCCGACACGCAGGGGGCACCTACGGCCTCGTAGGTCGGAGTTCTAGAGTGACCCCATGACCTACGCTGGCCGCCCTGCCACCGCCGCCACGGACGCCGTCCGCGCCGCCCGCGACTTCCTCCTGCACCACCCGCACGACTACGACACCGTCGTGCGCGACTTCGCGTGGCCGCAGCTGGACGCCTTCAACTTCGCGCTGGAGTGGTTCGACGTGGTGGCCGGCGAGCACCCCGATCGGTCGGCGGTGACGATCGTCGAGGAGGCCACCGGCGAGACCAACTCGTGGAGCTACGGCGAGCTGGCCCGCCGGTCGGACCAGGTCGCGACCTGGCTGGTCGAGCTCGGCATGCAGCCCGGCGACAAGATGATCGTGATGCTGAACAACACCATCGAGCTGTGGGAGATCCTCATGGCGTTGATGAAGGTGGGCGGCGTGGCGATCCCGACCTCGACGCTGCTCAACGAGGAGGACTTGGCCTGGCGCATCGCCACCGCCGACGCGCGGTTCGCGATCGCGCCGGTGACGCTGGCCGACCGCTTCGAGCTCGTGCGGGAGGGCACGGTGAAGGTCGCCGTTCCGAGCACGTGGTCCCCCGACGAGGTCGCCCCCGAGGGCTGGCACCGCTGGGGAGCCTCGTTCGGGGCGTCCGATACGTTTGAGCCGGCGGGGCCGACGCCGGCCGACTCGACCTCGCTGCTCTACTTCACCTCGGGGACCACCGCCCGGCCCAAGCTCGTCCGGCACACGCAGATCTCGTACCCGGTGGCGCACCTGTCGACCATGTACTGGCTGGGCGTGCGGCCCGGCGACGTGCACCTCAACATCAGCTCACCGGGCTGGGGCAAGCACGCGTGGAGCAACTTCTTCTCGCCGTTCCTGGCGCAGGCGACCGTGTTCATCCTCAACTACGAGCGGTTCAGCGCCGAGCGCCTGCTGCAGGTGATGGACGACCACCAGGTCTCGAGCTTCTGCGCTCCCCCGACGGTGTGGCGGATGCTGATCCAGGCCGACCTCACCCGCTTGTCGCGCCCCCCGCGCGAGGTCGTGGGCGCGGGCGAGGCGCTCAACCCCGAGGTGATCAACAAGGTCCGCGATGCGTGGGGCAACACGATCCGCGACGGGTACGGCCAGACCGAGATGACGTGCTGCATCGGCAACTCCCCCGGCCAGCCCGTCAAGACCGGCGCGATGGGACGCCCCATGCCCGGCTACCGCATCGCCCTGCTCGACCCAAACACGGAGGAGTTGGTCGAGGGCCCGGGTGAGGGCGAGATCTGCCTCGACCTGGCCTACGACCACGCGGGGCTGATGGGCGGCTACTACGACGCGCCCGAGCTGACCGCCGAGGCGTGCCGCGGCGGGTTCTACCACACGGGTGACATCGGCACCCGCGACGAGGACGGCTACATCACCTATGTGGGCCGCGCCGATGACGTGTTCAAGGCGTCGGACTACAAGATCTCGCCGTTCGAGCTCGAATCGGCTCTGATGTTGCACCCGTCGGTCGCCGAGTGCGCGGTGGTGCCGTCCCCCGACGAGGTCCGTGGTGCGGTGCCGAAGGCCTACGTGACGTTGGCGGCCGGGCATGCGGCCGGACGCGAGGTCGCGGCGTCCGTGTTCGCGCACTGCCGCGAGCACCTCAACGGCTACCAGTTGGTGCGCGTGATCGAGTTCACGGAAGCCCTGCCGAAGACGATCAGCTCGAAGATCCGGCGCGTGGAGTTGCGTGCCGCCGAGGCCGAGCGGGTGGCGTCCGGGCGGGAAGAAGGACAGTTCTTCTACCGCGACTTCCGCTGAGGTGGGCGGGCAGGACTGGCGGCGGGTCGCGTTCGCGCTGGTCGCCGCCGGGTGGGGCGCCAACCAGTTCGCGCCGATGCTGCTCGTCTACCGCGCCGAGCGGGGGCTGACCGAGCAGTCGGTGACCGGCATGTTCGCGGTGTACGTGGCCGGGCTGGTGCCGGCGCTGCTGCTCGCCGCGTGGTGGAGCCAGACGCACGGGAAGCGCCCGATGCTGCGGATTTCGACGGTGCTGATGCTGCTCGGCTCGCTGCTGCTGCTCGTGGGGGCGGACGCCCCCTGGCTGCTGTTCGTCGGCCGCGTGGTGGGCGGCGTGGGGATCGGCTTCGCGATGGGTCCGGGGACGGCTTGGTTGAAGGACCTGTCTGTTGGGGAGCTGCCTGGCACCGGGGCGCGGCGGGCGGCGCTGGCGTTGACGGCGGGGTTTGCTTTGGGGCCGTTGGCGGCGGGCCTGTTGGCGCAATGGCTGCCGGGGCCGCTGGTGCTGACGTACGCCGTGCACCTGGTGGTGCAGGCGATCGCGACGGTACTGGTGTGGAACGTGCCCGAGGATGCTCGCGGTGATGGGCCGACGCCCTCGGTGGGACGGGTGGTGCGGCACGTGACATCGCCGTGGTTCCTGCGGCTGGTGCTGCTGACGGCCCCGTGGGTGTTCGGCTGCGCCTCGGTGTCGTTCGCGGTGATGCCGTCGGTGATCGGTCCCCTGCCGGGGCTGCCGCGGGTGGCGGCGGCGGGCGCCTTGGCCGGGTTGACGCTGGGAACGTCGGTGCTGCTGCAGCCATCGATGAAGCGCTGGGCGACGTCGCACCCGGGGCGGGTGACCGGCCTTGGCATGGGCGTGACCGCGGTGGGGATGGGGCTGGCGACCGCAGCGTCGCTGGCGCCCGCCTGGTGGTGGCTGCCCCTGATCGCGGTCGTGCTGGGCTCGGCGCATGGCTTGGTGCTCGTGGGCTGCATGACGACGGTCGAGTTGAACACGCCCTCCGAGTTGATGGCCGCCACCACAGCCGTGACGTACTGCCTGACCTACATCGGGTTCCTGTCACCCTGGGTAATCGCCGTGCTGTCGCTGGTCGGCCCGCCCTGGTTGGCGCTCGCCGCCGGCGCCGGGATTGCCCTGGTCACCACCGTCTGGGTGGCTGCCCAGCGAGCGCCCACTGGGTGAACACCCCGTTGGATGAGCCCCCCCGCTGGCTGAGCCTGTCGAAGCCGTTATCTGATCGTGACCATAGTT
>CALMPQ010000064.1 GCA_937872005.1 uncultured Propioniciclava sp. | reverse complement strand
GACGACCGTCCCCATGCTGTGCCCCCAGATGGCGTACGGCCGTTGGAACAAGGGGGCGTACTCAGCATGGATGTCAGCCGCGAGCTGCTGGACCGTGGCCGGCATGGGATCCTTGTACCGGCTCTCCCGCTGGGGATACTGCACCACGTCGAAGGAGATGCCGTCGGCGAACAGGGCACCCCATCGCGCGTAGTAGAGGCGGCCCGCCCCAGCATGGGGGAAGCAGAGCAGAGGGACGCGATCGAGCGCGTTCGCATCACGCCACATGCACGTCACCCTCCTTCCGGCTGGCAATGCCCGGGCGCCCCGTGAGGTCGGCGAGTTCCTGGTCAAGCAGCGCCACGAACTCCTCGGGGTCGTCGACCCACCGTGTCAGCACCAGCAGGTCGAGTCGCCCCTCATTGATCTTCGAGATGCCGTAGAAGTCCGCGTAGTCCAGCTTCGACTGGTCCTCGTCCTCCAACTGGGCCAGTGTCATCCGCCAGATCTCCTCGTACTCGTTCTCCACGTTGCCGACGAAGTTCAGCAGGCACGTGGAGCGCAGGTCTGCGCCACGTTCCTCGCCGACGGCGAGCACCTTCCCGTAGAGCTCCTCGGACCGTTCGTCATGCACGAGGTTCAGGAAGCTGATGTTGTGCCTGTTCAGCAGCCCGAACTTCCGGATGATCTCCTGCCCGACCTCGGCCTGCGACTCCGGCCGCGCCGGCATCACGACGGGGAGCGCTCCCAGGACCATCCCCATCACCTCGGAGTAGTCCCTCCCCTCGTAGCCGCGTGAGCGGAAGATGATGTCGAAGGCGACGTCGCTCACACCCATGAGACGTCCCAGTGCCCGCGAGTACAGCTGGACCACCAAGGAGAAGGACTCCAACTCGTCACCGTCGGCGGCTCGGACCGAATCGAGCTCGATGGAGTAGCGGATCCCGCGCACTCGTCGTTCGCTGAACGCCGCGGCTCGTTCGTGGATCTCGGACATGGCCCGCTCCCAGCGCTCGAGTTCGAACTGCTCGATGATCTCGTCCGCGGTGACGCCCACGGGCCCCTTGTGGATCTGGTCCTGGAGCTCACGGAAGCTGTGCGCGGGGACCAGCGCCCGGGTGGTTCCCCGGCGCAACTCCCGGTACCTCTTGATGAGATCACCGCGTAGCGTCTGCCCGGAGGTGACGTCGAAGATGGAGTGGTCGAACTGGAACAGCAGGTCCCAGGAGCGCTCGTTGTACTTCACCAGCACGACGTGGTACATCAGCTTGCCCGTGTCCTTGAAGTCGGCCGCCCACTCGCGCTGGACGAGCTGGGACCGCACCGCCTCCTGCTGGGCGGGCGTCATGTGGGAGAGGTCCAGACACGGCAGTTCGAAGCGCATCGGGGGCTGGTACTCCTCCCACACGAACAGTCCATCGTGCTTGGCCAGGAAGCTGCGCATCAGCCCGTGCCGGGCGACCACGTCGCGCAGTGCCCGGCGGAGCACGTCGGCGTCCAGCAACTCCCGCAACCGGATCAGGTAGAGCTGGAGGCGGGTCTCGCCCTCGAAGTGCGCCTGCTGCGTGCCGTTGATCGGGTACACCCCTTCGAGCGTGCCCTCCCCGATGATCCGGCGCAGGTTCTCCTGGCTCTCATCGACCATGCGGAACAGGTCGGTGAGGTCGACGTCGGGATGCGTGCCGACACCCAAGGAGGCGTAGGTCCTCTCCGACAGGAACCCGGCCTCCTTCTCCAGGGGCACGATGAGGTGGGGAAGGAATTCCTCCGCGAGGCTGAGCGACTCGACCGCGTCGACAACGGCCGAGAGCCCCTGGCCGTCGAACTGGTCCAGCTAATCGGGTTGGCGACGCTCAAGGTCGAGGCGAGCTGCGCCGTCGTGGCGGACGATGCCGGGTCTGCCGCGGAGCCGGCCGGGTCTGCGTACGCGGCGGTTGCCGTGGTCAGGGCGAGCGCACTGACGCCGAAGGCGGCCAGGAGGCGGGGGCGAGTGCGCGGGCGCGAGGCCGCAGTGCGTGAGGAAGGTGAGGGGGTCACGCTTTCCGACGCTAGGCGGGCCCGACGACCAGAGGTTTGCCCTCACGCGACCCTTGGGTGGCGCCCAGGTGAACGGGAGCTGTTGGAGCTGAACTCTCAGACGTGGCGCCGGTACTCACTCGGAGCCATCGCAAGGACTCGCTGGAAGTCCTTGGTCAGGTGAGCGTGATCGGCGTAGCCCAGCTCTGCAGCCACCGTTGCGAGGTCGATGGTGGGGTCGAGGCGGACCCGCTCTGCCGCTTCTTGAAGACGGCGCCGCCGGATCATTGCGGTCGGAGACAGCCCCACGTAGCGAGCGGTCAACCGCTGCAGGGTCCTGGTCGAGATGGCAAGGCGATCGGCCACGTCTTCCGGTCCAGTGACGGTCGGGTCATGGCTCAGCAGGTCGGCCACGGCATTGGCCAGCCGCCCCTGGTCATCTGTGGTCCGATCGGCCATCCACTCGGAGAAGGCGGCCACAGCAGCTGCTGAGCTCGTTGCCATCGCCGCTGTCACCCTCTCGAGCAGATCGGGGGCCTCGATGTATCGGTACCCGTCCTGCAGCGCCGCCGGATCGGGCGTGAACTCGGGCACGGAGGCGGGGCGGAGATGGGCGCCGACGGCCCAGCCCTGGCCGCTGAGGTCACGATGCGAACGGACGGTGGTCGGCCCGGCCAAGCCGACCCTGCCCCGCGGGTGCTCTGGTGATGCCGACTCGACGACCAGGTTGGAAGCCGGGAAGGCGAGGACGTGCTGGCGGGAGGTGCGGCCGGGGGCAATGTTCCAGCGTGGAATCCAAAACCAGCTCACCAGCTCGGCGACCTCCGGTGGCGCCGGGAAACGTTCAAAGGCAGGCAGCCGAGCCGGGAACAGAATGCCGCGGGTCGGAAGGCTCACCGGGCCAGCGTAGGGGGCAGCACAACGTGTCGCGCAGGTACAAGCGGAGCGTCGCAGTCACGGCCTACGGTGATGACCATGACCTCCTCTCGAGCAGCCCACGGCGACCACACCACCCACGGAATTCCTCATGGTTTCACCAGTCTCACTCCGTTTCTGACCGTCGTCGATGCGCGCGGCGCTATCGCGTTCTACACCGACGTGTTCGGAGCGAGACTGATC
>CALMPQ010000063.1 GCA_937872005.1 uncultured Propioniciclava sp. | reverse complement strand
ACACGCCGCTGAGCCGTGGGCGCCCATGGCCCACCGCTCACCGAATCCTGGAAGCAGGCTCTCTGCCCTGAACGTGACAGGGGTTCCCCACGAAGAGCCGACCACGTGACCATTGAACGTCGCCCCACCCTCGACCCACGTGTCGTCCTCGTCAGGGTCAATGCACCAACGTCGCACGCCCGACCACAGTTCGGATCCAAGGAAGCCTTTCGCCGTGTCGACCTGGCCCACCGTGATGACCGCGGCACCGACTGGGGCCCGCCACCGCCCGAGCTCGGCCGCGGAGATCTGGGGGCTCGTCATGAGTCACCCCACTTCCGTCTCTTCGCTTGCGCCAAGAGAACGTCCGCCGCCTCCTGTTCGTCCTGAGCGATGTTGTGTGCCCACCACCGATAGGCACGCGCCACAGGGCTCGCTGGCCCGTCTGCGATCAGCTCTCCCTCGTGCAGCCAGATCGCGCGAGTGCACATCTTCTCGATGGTTTGCGCGGCGTGGGAAACCAGGAAGATCGTGCCCGCCTTGGATCGCAACTCGTCCATAGTGCGCTTGCTGCGTGCCGCGAAGGCAGCATCGCCTGTCCCCAGCGCCTCGTCGATGAGCAGGATGTCGGGCTCGGCTGCCGCAGCAATCGCGAACCGCAACCGGGCACCCTGCCCTGAAGACAAAGTCCCCATGGGCCGATCAACGGCAGCCCCAACGCCTGCCAAATTGATCACGGCCGCCATCCGTTCACGGATCTCGGCTGGCTGGAAGCCCAATGCCAAAAGCCCGAGTCGCACGTTGCGACGTCCTGACATCGCGTTCAGCAAGGCGGCGTTCACGCCAAGCAGCATCGGCGTTGCAACGGCGAGCACGCGACCGGAGGCAGCTGGTTCGACACCGGCAATCACCCTGAGCAGGGTGCTCTTGCCAGAGCCGTTGGCCCCAACGATTCCCACATGTTCACCTTCCCGCACGGTGAACGACACACCCTTCAGCGCCTCGACCTTGGTAATTGCGCTGAGCCCCATGCTGAGCCGAAGCTGCCCCGCCCATCGCCGCCACCCCGTCAGTTCATCAGCGTTCGAGGTCTCCGCCCGGTACGTGACGGAAACGTCCTCCACCACGACCGACGGGCGCCCGAGCGCGACTGGCTTCGGCGGCGGAAGCGCGTCCAGATCTTCAACGTCGTCGCCCATACTTCACCTCCGCTTGCCAGAAGTAGAGCATTCCAAACACCGAGGTGGCGAGCGACCAGAGCACGAGGATTCCCCAAGAGCTCGGGTCCGGCAACGTGTCGTACAGGAGGACGTCCCGGTACATGGTGAGGAGGATGTAGAGCGGGTTGGCCTCCATGTATGGCCGAAGACCCGGGATAGCGTCGCCGAAACGGTCGATGCTGAAGATTACGCCAGACGTGTACATGAGGAACCGGACTACATAGGTGAGCAGTTGGCGCACATCGGGGAAGAGCGCCCCCCACCGCGCAACGATCAAGGAGATCCCGGTGTTGAACCACGCCTGCAAGAGAAAAATCAAGGGGACCATCACCCAATAAGGTGACAAAATCTCAGGACCCGAAATGGCCAGCACAAGCATGAAGACGGCGACAACCACAGGGAGCGTCGAGATCGTCTCCCTAAGTACGCTCGCGAGCGGCAAGGCAGCCCGGGGAAAGGTGAATGCCTGCACAAGCGAACGACCCGTGTTCACTGAATTCGTTCCTGAGACCAAGCATCGTGCCGAAAAGCTGAACATGAGGATTCCGACGACGAGGTACGCAGGAAAATTCTCGATTCCACGGCTGACCTGCAACACCACCCCAAAGATCAAGAAGTACATGAGGCCATCTAGAATCGGCGACAGAATCATCCAGATGTTGCCGAGTAGCATCCCGCGGTGTTGATGAGTTGCCGACGACCACGCTTGCATGGTGATGAAATGGCGCCGCTCTCCCAACTGTCGTAGGTATTCCCGAAAGGGTGGTCGCCCGCCCACTTGGTGCAGTTCGGTGCGCTCGATGACCCGGGCAGGTCGGTAGACCGTGGATCCCATGTTCACCCCCTCAACCGTTCGTATACCCGCAGGAGCGTACTCGCCCCCGCCGACCACGTGCGCTCATGAACCGCCACACGACCGGCCCGGCCCCGCGCAGCCCGAACGTCCGGGTCCAGCAGGCGGCTCAAGGCTTCGGCCAAGGATGCGGGATCTCCAGCCGTGAACAACTCCCCGGCCGCGCCGTCAGCGGCTACTTCCCGCAACGCCGGCAGGTCGCTCGCCACCACCGGCCGGGCAAGCGCCATGGCCTCCACCGGCTTCAGGGGGGTCACCACCTTCGTGACTGGGGTGTCCTTGCGCGGCACGGCGAAGATGTCGAGCGCCTCGAACCAACCCGCAGCCTCGGCGGCGGGCACCCGACCAGGGAACAGGGCGTTCTCGCCGAGCCCCAGCTCATGGGCCAACGCCATGAGGGAGGGCCGCGAAACACCATCCCCGACCATCAGCGCGCGCACGTCCAGTCCTTCACCCCGCAGCAGCGCAACCGCGCGCAGGAGGTCGTCGAGACCCTCGTAGCCGACCAGCGACGACACCGTGCCGACCCAGACGGCGTCTGTGGGCAGGCCCAGGCGCCGTCGTGCGTCGGCCGGTGACGTGTTCCGCTTCAGCAGGCCCGGGTCGATCGCGTTGGGCACGATCACGATGCGGTCGGGGTCCAAGCCGCGCGCCACCATGTCGTCGCGCTGCACGCCCGACAACACGACGACGGCGTCGGCGGCTGTTGCGAGTTCCGCCTCCTTGGCTCGGAGGAGCCGAACGCGTTCGCTGTCCGCGGCCTCGGTGCGATACGCCTCGGCCCGCGCCGCCACCCACGACAACTCCAGTTGCCCACGCATCTCGTACACCCACGGGAGCCGGAGGGCGTCGGCCACCGCCTGAGTGACCAGCGCGTTCGTGTAATCCGTGGTCGTGTGCAGGATGCTCGCGTCGAACCGCCGCGCCACGGGGATCAGCGCCGCCACCTGCTGTTCAAGCCGGGCATCAGGCGCCCCTGCGAGCTTGGGAACCAGCAACCGCCGGTAGCTGACGCAGTCCACGACGTCCACGTCCGCCGCGCCCAGCAGACCGACCGTCGTCGGGTAACCGATCCGAGTCACGGCATCGACACTCACCCCCGCGGACTGCAGCGCCTTCAGCAGGTGATGGGTGCGCCCGGTGTAGCCCGAGCGCGTGTGGGGCAGCGAGTTGGTCAGGATGTGCAGCACACGGACGTCGGACCCCGGTCGACGCCAGGCAACGTCGGGCACAGGCAGCCGAAAGCCGGGCTGAAGCATGCGGCGCTCCGCTAGCAGCTTGCGTTGCGCGTGCCCGGGGGTCCTTGCGAGGGACTGCAGAGCGCCAGTGAGATCGCCCCGCTCGACGGCGAGAGCCGCAGCCACCTCTGGCCGCGCGAGGGCGACTGGGTCGATGGCGTCCGGAGCCCCAACCTGAACGGCCACACGAGCTGCCAATGCGTCACCCGGCCTCGTCCCTTTCACCCCGCGCGCACGCAGCAGGGCTGCGGCCTGCTCGGGCTGGTCGGCGATGTAGGCGCCCAAGGCCGCGAGCAGCCCATGGCTCTGGCGACGGGGTGCGAGCGCAAGCCTCTTGGCTGGGGCGAACCTCCGGGCGGCCTGCACAGCCAGCCACATGGGGTCCTCCCGCACCATGCGCCAGCCGGTCGCAGCCAGCAGCCGCGCCTCCTGCAGCCGCGGCATCTGCGCTGTCACCCCCACATGGTCCGACCCTGACGGGGCAACCCACGTGCCCCGCTCCGGGCGAGTCTGCCACAATCTTGGGTGGGGAAGCCCCAACGAGTGGGCTTCCGGAAAGCGCATTGGGAGAATTCAATGGCAAACCTGCCTTCATCCGTCTGCGTGGTCGGCCTGGGCTACATCGGCCTGCCGACCGCGGCGATCCTGGCCCAGAACGGGGTGAACGTGGTCGGGGTCGACGTGAACCCCCGCCACGTGGACGCGGTCAACGCCGGCCAGCTGCCGTTCGTCGAGGAGGGCCTCGGCGAGGTCGTAGCCGAGGTGGTGGCGGCCGGCCGCCTGAAGGCCCAGCCCGAGACGCCGGCGTCCGAGGTGTACATCGTGGCCGTGCCGACGCCGTTCCGCGAGGAGTACAAAGTCGACACCAAGTACATCGACGCGGCGACCGACGCGATCATCCCGCAACTGCAGGGCGGTGAGCTGCTGGTGCTGGAGTCCACTTCCCCGCCCGGCACCACCGAGCACATGCGCGACCGCGTGCTCGCCGCACGCCCCGAGCTGGAGGGCAAGGTCGACTTTGCCCACGCCCCCGAGCGCGTGCTGCCCGGCCGCATGATGGAGGAGCTGGTCACCAACGACCGCATCATCGGCGGCATCGGCACTGCGGCGGCCGAGCGCACCCGCGACCTCTACGCCGTCTTCTGCAAGGGCGAGCTGTTCTTGACCGACGCGCGCACCGCCGAGCTCTCCAAGCTCGCCGAGAACTCCTACCGCGACGTCAACATCGCGTTCGCCAACGAGCTCTCCCTGATCTGCGACCAGCTCGGCGTGAACGTGTGGGAGCTCATCGAGCTGTCGAACAAGCACCCGCGCGTCAACATCCTGCAGCCCGGCCCCGGCGTCGGCGGCCACTGCATCGCGGTCGACCCGTGGTTCATCGTGTCGTCGGCGCCGACGCTGTCGCGCCTGATCCGCACCGCGCGTGAGGTGAACGACGGCAAGCCGGCCTGGGTCATCGATCAAGTGCACCTGGCCCTGACCCGCAACCCCGGCGCCCGCATCACCGCCCTCGGTCTGGCGTTCAAGCCCGACATCGACGACCTGCGCGAGTCACCGGCGCTCAACATCGTCGACCAGCTCGCCACCGAACTGGGTGACACGCCGCTGCTCGTCGTCGAGCCGAACGTTCCCGAGCTGCCCGCTCGCTTGGCCGGCCGCAACATCGAGCTGCGCGACCTCGACTCCGCGCTCGCCGAGGCCGACCTCGTCGTGCTGCTGGTCGACCACAAGGAGTTCAAGGCCCTCCCCGTCGAGCGCCTCGCCGGCAAGCAGGTCATCGACACCCGTGGCACCTGGCGCGAGCTCGCCTGAGCCCTACCGGGCCGGCCTCCCCCGCGCAGGGCGGCCCAGACCCGCCCGCAGCAACGGACGCACCCGGTACGGGATCACCTCGCGCAGGTAGACGCTCGTCGACGTGCGCAGGATGCCGGGGCAGAGGCGGATCTCCTCGGCGACCCGGTACAGGTCGTCGGGGTCGCGCGCCACGACGTGGCACAGCAAGTCGATGTCACCGGCGGGCGCGTGGCACTCCAGCACCTCGGGGATGCGGCGCAGGGCCTCGACGGCGGCGTCCAGTTGGTGCTGGTCGAGTTCGGCGGCGACGGTCGCGTGCAGGCCGCGGCCCAGCAGGGCCGGCGGCACGAGGGTGGACGCGAGCCGCAGCACCCCCTCGGTGCGGAACCGTTCCAGCCGCGCCTGGATGGTGCCGCGCGCCAGCCCGGTGCGCTCGCTGAGGGCCAGCACTGTCAGGCGCGGGTCGGAATCCAGCTCCAGGATCAGTCGCCGGTCGATGTCGT
>CALMPQ010000062.1 GCA_937872005.1 uncultured Propioniciclava sp. | reverse complement strand
CGGAGTTCTGGTTGGGAGCCCACACGCTGGCCCCGTCGTCGCTGGCCGAGGCGACCCTCGACAAGGCCCTCGCCCTGCGGCCCGAGCTGCTGGGCGCTCGCAGCGTCGACGAGTTCGGCCCCCAACTGCCGTTCCTCATGAAGATCCTGTCGGCCCGGCACCCGCTGTCGCTGCAGGCACACCCGTCCCGACCCGAGGCCGAGCGCGGGTTCGCGGCTGAGGAGGCGGGCGGCGTCCCGATCACCTCACCGCAGCGGGTCTACAAGGACAACTGGCCCAAGCCCGAGATCCTCGTCGCGCTGGACGACTTCCACGCCCTGTGCGGCTTCCGCGACCCTGCGCGGACCATCTCCCTCTTCGAGGCACTGGACGCCGGCCCGCCCATCGAGCGCGTCATCGGCCCCCTGCGCGCCCGCGGCGGCGAGGCCGGGCTGCAGGAGGTCTTCCTGCAGGTGCTGGCCCTCAAGGAGCAGCAGGCCGACATGGTGGACGCCCTCCTGGCCGCCGCGGTCCGGCACCGTGATGACGAGGGCGAGCTCGGCGATTTCGCCCGCACCGCGCTGGAGCTCGACGACGTGTTCCCGCGCGACTCCGGGATCATCGCCGCCCTGCTCATGAACCGCGTCGAGCTCTCCCCGGGCCAGGGCCTCTACACGCCGGCCGGCGTCATGCACGCCCATCTGCGGGGCACCGGGGTGGAGGTGATGGCGTCCAGCGACAACGTGATTCGCGGCGGGCTGACCAGCAAGCACATCGCGGTCGACGAGTTGGTGCGCGTCGTCGACTTCAGCTGGGGCGAGCCCGAGGTGATCGACCCTCCGGAGACCGCCCCGGGCGTCTTCGACTACCCCACCCACTGCCACGAGTTCGACGTCTGGCGCATCGAGGTGCCGGACGGCGCCCCCCTCGACCTGCCCTCCCCCGAGGGCGCGCGCATCGCGCTGGTCACCCGCGGCGAGGTCACCCTCGACGACGGGACGCACCGGCTCGATCTGCACCAGGGCGACTCGGTGTTCATCCCGGCGACCAACGCGCCGATCACGGCGGCCGGCGACGCCCAGGTGTTCCTGTCGTCACCGGGCCTGGGCTGAGACGACGCCCCGGGCGCTCAGCCCCGGCCGACCGGGTCGATGAGGGTGCGGCCGTCCTCGGTGACGGTCCAGTACGGGTTGTAGGCGATCTCCCACGGGTGGTCGTCGGGGTCACAGAACACGCCCGAGTAGCCACCCCAGTACGTGCTGGCCGGGGGCGGACGACCCGGGCGCCGGCGTCCTCGGCCTCGGTGATGAGCTGGTCGACGTCGCCGGGTGAGGTGACGTTGAGGGCGAGGGTGACGCCGCCCCAGCCACCCCGGTCGAGGTCCTGGGTGCCGGAGTCGATGGCCAGCGCCGAGCGCTCCCACAGCGCGACGACCATGCCGCCGGCCTGGTAGAAGGTGATGCCGTCGGGCGAGGGGGCAGGCGTCCAGCCGAGCGCCGCGTAGAAGGCGCGCGAGCGGTCGAGGTCGGTGACGCCGAGGGTGACGAGCGAGATCCGCATGTCCATGACGCCATCCTCCCCCACCGGTGGGTGGGGTGCACACGGCGGCGTCCGGGCCCTACGCTTGAGCCCGCAGTTACCCACCCGAGAAGGGGGAACACCTCATGGCTGGTGGCCTCGCCGCCCTGCTGGACGACATCGCCGCGATGGCCAAGCTCGCCGCCGCGTCGGTCGACGACGTGGCCGCCGCCGCCGGCCGCGCGAGCGCCAAGGCCGCCGGCGTCGTGGTCGACGACGCCGCGGTGACCCCCCGCTACGTGACGGGGTTCTCGCCGGCACGCGAGCTGCCGATGATCAAGGCGATCGCGATCGGGTCGCTGCGGAACAAGTTCCTGTTCATCCTGCCCGCGATCCTGGTGCTGTCGCAGTTCGTGCCGTGGATCCTGACGCCGCTGCTGATGCTGGGTGGGCTCTACCTGAGCTACGAGGGCGCCGAGAAGCTGTGGGAGAAGCTCTCGGGCCACAGCAAGGCCGACCCGGGCACGAAGACCCCGGTGACGTTGGCCGGCCCCGAGCAGGAGAAGGCGATGGCGGCCGGGGCGATCCGCACCGACTTCATCCTCTCGGCCGAGATCATGGTGATCGCGCTCAACGAGGTGGCGAACGAGCCGCTCGTGTCGCGGGCGATCATCCTGGCGATCGTGGCGCTGGGCATCACGCTGGGCGTCTACGGCGTGGTCGCGCTCATCGTGAAGATGGACGACATCGGGCTGCACCTCGTCGAGTCGGGCCGTGCGCCGGCTGTCGGGAACGCGCTGGTCAAGGGCATGCCCGGGCTGTTGGCGGTGCTGTCGGTCGTGGGCACCGTCGCGATGCTCTGGGTCGGCGGCCACATCCTGCTCGTCGGCGTCGACGAGCTGGGCTGGCACGCCCCCTATGGCTTCGTGCACGACGCCGAGGTGTGGGTCGCTGCGGCCAGCGGCCCGCTGGGCGGCTTCCTGGGGTGGCTGACCAACACGTTCTTCTCGTTCATCGCCGGCCTGGTCGTGGGCGCGGTGGTGGTGGCGATCATGCATGTCATCCCGCGCAAGGGTGGGCACGGAGCGTCCGGGCACGCCGACACCCACCCTCGTCACACCGAGGCCGCGTCGGGGCCGGGCGCGGCCCAAGGCAACGCCGCCGGTGACCTCGCCGCCCGGCAGGCGGCTGAGCGGCGGGATAGGCCCGAGGGCCACTGACCCCGCGCGACCGACGGTTTTCGACCGACGTCCTTCGTGCCGCGCGGCCCTAAGGACGTCGGTCGAATCTTGCAGGTCAGGTTCAGTCGTCCA
>CALMPQ010000061.1 GCA_937872005.1 uncultured Propioniciclava sp. | reverse complement strand
GGACGCCGCCGCCTGGGCCGTCACCACCTACGGCCACGAGCTGAGCTCGGTGATCAGCCACACCATCCAGCGCTGGGATGGCCGGGACGCCAGCAAGCGCATCGAGCTCTACGTGGGCCGCGACCTGCAGTTCATCCGCATCAACGGCACCGTGGTCGGCGCCTTGGCCGGCCTCGTCATCCACGCGGTCAGCCAGCTGATCTGATCAGCGGGGTCCACGGCTAGGGCAGGCTGCGGCGAGTGCGTCCGCGAGGGCGGTGAGGACGGGCGAATCGAGCCGCCACTGCTGCCAGAACAGGGGCACCCCGATGGCGCCGCCCGGGGTGAGCTCGACCAGGCCGGGATCCGCCTGCGCGTCGGGAACCATGCCCCACCCCAGGCCGAGGCGCACGGCGTTGGCGTAGGTGGTCGACTCCGGCACGTAGTGCACGGGTGGTGCAAGCGGGCGCCGGGAGCGCTGTCGGAGCCACCGGAACTGCAGGTCGTCGGTGCGGTCGAAGACGACCACGGGTGCGCTCGCCAAGGCGTCGGCGGTCGCGCCGTCGGGGAACCAGCGCGCGACATAGGCGGGCGTGGCCATCGGGCGGTACCGCATCGATCCGAGACGTCGGACGCGGCAGCCCGGGATGGGCGTCCCGAGCGAGGTGACCGCGGCCACGGCCGTGCCCTCGCGCAGGGCGGCGGCGGAGTGGTCCTGGTCCTCGCGGCGGATCTCGTACTCGACCGGGTGTTCGCGCGCCACGGCCGCGAGGGCCGGCAACGCCCAGGTGGCCAGCGAGTCGGAGTTGATCACCAGGCTGATCCTGCGCGAGCCCCCACCCACGCCGAGTTCGGCCAGCGCATCCCGCTCGAGCAGATCCACCTGGCGGGCCAGGCGCAGCAGGACGGCTCCCGCCTCCGTGGGCACGGTGGGTCGGCCCCGCACCACCACCGGACGCCCCAGCCGCACCTCGAGGGCCCGGATGCGCTGGCTGACCGCCGACGGGGTGATCGACAGGTCGTCCGCGGCGCCCTCGAAGGACCCCGCGTCGACGACCGCGGTGAGGGTGCGCAGGTGCTCGGCGTCCACGGCGCTCCTTAAGCAGAACTGTTGATGGTGAAGAAATTTTAGCTGGACTTCACCATGGGAGCGCCCTACCGTCGGTCGGGTGACCAGCGCAACCCTCATCGCCGCCCTGACCGGCCTCGGCTTCGGCCTCTCCCTGATCGTGGCCATCGGCGCCCAGAACGCCTTCGTGCTGCGCCAAGGGCTGCGTCGCGAGCACGTGGGGGTCGTCGTGGCGATCTGCGCCGTCTCCGACCTGGTGCTGATCGGCGCGGGGGTGGCGGGGGTGGGCGCGCTCGTCGAGCGCATCCCTCCCCTGCTGCTGGCCGTGCGCCTCGGCGGTGCGGCCTTCCTGTTCGGCTACGCCGTCCTGGCCGGACGCCGCGCGCTGCGGCCCGCGCGACTGGAGGCGGGGGCGTCCGATGGTGCGGCGACGGCGGGGCGGGCGGCCCTGACCGCGGTCGCGCTCACCTGGCTGAACCCGCACGTGTACCTCGACACGGTGTTGCTGCTCGGCACCATCGCGGCCGGGCAGGGCGACCTGCGCTGGGCGTTCGGCGCCGGTGCGGGACTGGGCAGCCTGCTGTGGTTCAGCGCGCTCGGGTTCGGCGCGCGGCTGCTGGCGCCGGTCTTCGCCAAGCCGGGGGCCTGGCGCGTGCTGGACGCCGTGATCGCCATGGTCATGGCGGCCATCGGCGTCCAGTTGCTACTCGGAGTCTGAGCCCTGCGTCGCCGTCTCGGCGGCGGGCTGGGCGTTCCCTCCGGAGTTGCGGGAGCGGCCACCGCGCGAGCGCGGGCTGCGGCGTCCGTTGCCGTCACGGTCGCCGCCGTCGGCGGGCGCCTGCGTGGCGACCGGCGCCTCGTGGGTGTGGTAGCCACGCCCGTGGCAGTTCTCGCACTGGACGGTGAAGGCCTCGGCCAGGCCGGTGCCGATCCGCTTGCGGGTCATCTGCACCAGGCCGAGCGAGGTGACCTCGGCCACCTGGTGACGGGTCCGGTCGCGGCCCAGGCACTCGACCAGCCGGCGCAGCAGCAGTTCGCGGTTGGCGGGCAGCACCATGTCGATGAAGTCGATGACGATGATGCCGCCGATGTCGCGCAGCCGCAGCTGGCGGACGATCTCCTCGGCCGCCTCCAGGTTGTTGGAGGTGACGGTGGCCTCGAGGTTGCCCGAGGTGCCGGTGAACTTGCCGGTGTTGACGTCGATGACGGTCATCGCCTCGGTGCGGTCGATGATCAACGAACCACCCGAGGGCAGGTGCACCTTGCGCTCGAGCGCCTTCGCGACCTGCTCGTGCACCCGGAACTTCTCGAAGATGTCGCCCTCGGTCTCGCGATCCCAGCGGCGCAGGCGCTCGGCCAGGTGCGGTGCCACGTGGGTGACGTAGGCCTCCATGGTCTCCCAGGCGTCCTCACCGTTGCCGTTGCCGTCGACGATGAGCTTGGTGAAGTCCTCGGTGAACAGGTCGCGCACGATGCGGACGGTGAGGTCGGGCTCGGTGTAGAGCTGCTGCGGGGCCGACCCCTTGGTCTTCTTCTCGATGACCTCCCACTGCGCCTTCAGGCGGTTGACGTCGCGCTCGAGCTCCTCCTGCGAGGCCCCCTCGGCGGCGGTGCGGACGATCACCGAGGCGTCGTCGCCGACGGCCTCGTCCAGAATGCCCTTGAGGCGGTTCCGCTCGTTCTCGGGCAGCTTGCGGGAGATGCCCGACAGCTGGCCGCCCGGGCAGTAGACCACGTAGCGGCCGGGGATCGAGATGTGTGCGGTCAGGCGGGCGCCCTTGGCGCCGATCGGGTCCTTGGTCACCTGCACGAGGATCGACTGGCCCGACTTCAGCACCTTCTCGACCTTGCGGTCGTCGCCGGTCACACCGAACGTCTCCCAGTCGACCTCGCCGGCGTACAGCACGGCGTTGCGTCCGCGGCCGATGTCGATGAACGCGGCCTCCATGCTCGGCAGCACGTTCTGCACGCGGCCCAGGTAGACGTTGCCGATCAGGGACGCCGAGCTGGCCCGGTCGACGTAGTGCTCGACGAGGACGCCGTCCTCCATGACCGCGATCTGCGTGTAGTCGTCGGCCTGGCGGATGAGCATCTGCCGGTCGACGGCCTCTCGACGGGCCAGGAATTCGGCCTCGGAGAGGATCGGCGCCCGACGGCGACCGGCGGCGCGCCCCTCGCGGCGGCGCTGGCGCTTGGCCTCCATGCGCGTCGAGCCCTCGATGCCGGTGATCTGGTCGGCCGCGCTCTCGGAGCTCGTGCGGGTGCGGGTGGTGCGCGGCTCGCGCACCTTCACCACGACGTCGACGCCCTCCTCGGTCTCGGCGCCCGTGTCCTCACCACGACGGCGGCGGCGCCGACGACGGCGGCTGCTCGTCGCGGTGGCGCCGTCCCCGGCGTCACCCTCGGTGTCGTCGTCATCGGTCGACTCGCCGTTCTCGTCGGAGTCGTCGCTGTCGTCGGACTCGTCGGAGTCCTCGCCGTCGGAGTCCGTGTCGGCGCCGTCCTCGCTGTCGGCGCCCCGGCGGCGGCGTCGCCCACCCCGGCGGCGACGACGGCGGCGCGGGGCGTTGTCATCGCCCTCGCCCTCGCCCTCGCCCTCGCCAGCGTCGGTCGGGTCGTCAGAGTCGGCGTCGGCCGGGTCGTCGGTGTCATCGGCGTCGTTGTCATCATCGTCGCCCTCGCCGCTGATGGCGGCGGCCAGGTCCTGCAGGGCGGCCGACACGTCGACGGGGCTGACCTCGTCGTCGGCGTCCTCGTCAACCTGGTGCTCGGCGCGGAGCTGGGCCAGTTCCTCGGCGACCGGGTCGGAGCCGGCGTCCCCGGCCGGGGCCTCGGGCTCCTTGCGGGCCCGGCGACGCGCGGTCCGGCGGCGGGGCGCAGGGGCCGGCTCGGGCTCGGGCTGCTCGGATTCGATCTGCTCGGCAGCGGGCTCCTCGGCCACGACCTCCTCGGCCGGCTCGTCGTCGACGGGCTCAGGCTCGACGATCACCTCGGGCTCGGGGGTGGCGGGCACCTCGGCCCACTCGGCCTCGACGGACTCGGGCTCGGCAGCGGGGGGCGCGATCGCGGCGGGCGCCGGAGTGGGCTCGATGGCCTTGAGATC
>CALMPQ010000060.1 GCA_937872005.1 uncultured Propioniciclava sp. | reverse complement strand
CCCGGGTTCGCACCTCTTGACGGGTGTGATATATACATCCGTGCGTGGCCCAGCTATCGGGCCGGGCCACTACGGGTTTCGAAAGGCATCATGGCGACTGATTACGACGCTCCTCGCAAGACCGACGAGGAGAACGAGGACAGCATCGAGGAGCTCAAGAGCCGACGCAACGACAAGAACTCCGGCAAGGTCGACGAGGACGAGGTCGAGGCCGCCGAATCGTTCGAGCTCCCCGGCGCCGACCTCTCCCACGAGGAACTCACCGTGCGCGTCCTCCCGCGCCAAGCCGACGAGTTCACCTGCGCGAGCTGCTTCCTCGTCAAGGGGCGCACGCAGCAGGCCTACGAGAAGAACGGCCTCGTCTACTGCGTCGACTGCGCCTGAGGGCTCAGAAGCGCACGTTCACGTGGCGCAACGGGCTCGCCGAGCCCGTGAACGCCTCCCACCGCCGCGCGGCGAACCGGTTGATCAGGACCTGGGACAGGCCGACACCGAGCGCCATCGCGAGCACCCAGACCGCAGCGTGCGTGGTGGGGGTCGCCGGGTCGTTCGGCTCCGGCGGCTCCTCACCCGTCACGAAGGTCCACGCGCCATCCACGGCCTTCTTGGTGGCGACCGCTGCGACGAGCCCCACCACCGTCGAGTAGGCGTTCCACACGATCTTCTGCGAGAAGTCCATGGAAGCCATCGTAGGGCCACCCCGCGCGCCCGCTAGGTTGGATGGGTGCACTATCGCGAACGCCTCTCCGCCCCCGCCTGGTACTGGCTGGTCGGCGTCCTCTTCGGCGCCACCACCATCATCGCCGTCGGGTTCTGGTACGGGCCCTGGGTCGCCTTCGGCGGCGGCCTGGTGGTGACCGCCCTCCTCACGGTCGCCCTGGCCTGGTTCGGCCGGACCGTGGTGGCCGTCGACGCGTCGGGTGTCCGGGTCGGCCCGTCGCTGCTCGAGTGGCCGTGGGTCGGCCCCGTCGAGGTGCTCGACGCCACGGCCACGCGCGCCCGACTGGGGGTGGACGCCGACGCCCGCGCCTTCACCGCCCAGCGGCCCTGGCTGGCCGAGTCCGTGGTCGTCACCGTGGACGACGCGGCCGACCCGCACCCCTACTGGCTGATCTCGAGCCGACGTCCCGCCCAGCTGGCCGCGGCGATCGAGACCGCCCGCGCCCAGGCGCGCCCGTGATCGCGCCCGAGACACCGACCGTGTTGGTGCGCCGGCTGGACGCCGGCGTCCCCCTGCCGCGCTATGCGCACCCGGGTGACGCGGGGGCGGACCTGGCCACCGCGGAGGACGTCGAGCTCGCGCCGGGGGAGCGCCGGCTCGTGCACACCGGGATCGCCCTGGCAGTACCCGAGGGCTGGGCGTGCTTCGTCCACCCCCGCTCGGGACTGGCGGCCCGCCACGGGCTGACGATCGTGAATGCGCCCGGCACCGTGGATGCGGGGTATCGCGGCGAGGTCATGGTCTGCCTGCTCAACACCGACGCCACCCGATCCGTGATACTGCGCCGGGGCGACTTGATCGCGCAGCTAGTCTTCCAACGCGTCGGCCTGGCGGGCTTCGCCGAGGTCGACGAACTGCCCAACAGCGCGCGCGGCACAGACGGACACGGGTCCACCGGCGGCGTGACGGCGTGGGCACCAGCAACGATCCCCCCAGGGGAAGGCGGAGGTAGGGACCTGTGAGCGACGCGGCCAACGAAAAGCTCGACGACACGTTCGACGACGAGATCGAGGGTGACGGCGAACAGGACCTCGACCCCCGCGCCGACGGCCCCTTCGACTTCGACGAGGTCGACCTGGATGCCGACGAGGTCGAGCGCATCGAGTTCGGCCCCCTGGTCATCACGCCCTTCGACGGCCTGGGACTGCAACTGCACGGCGACCCGGAGACCGGCGTCGTGCGCGCGCTTCTGGCGGCCTACGGCGAGTCGGGCCTCGAGCTCGCGCTGTTCGCCGCCCCCCGCAGCGATGGCCTGGCCGACGAACTGCGCGAGGAGACCATCGAGGAGGCGACGCAGGCCGGCGGCCACGCCGAGTTGGCCGACGGCCCGTTCGGGCCCGAGGTCCGGCGCGTCCTCCCGATGGAGGGCCCCGAGGGCGAGCAGCTCTTCCACGTGTCCCGCATCTGGCTGGTCGAGGGCCCCCGCTGGCTCCTGCGCGGCACCCTGATGGGCCGCGCGGGCATGGTCGAGGGCGAGGCCGAACCGGCCGACGTGTTCGTGGAGTTCTTCCGCAACATCGTGGTCAAGCGGGACGACGCCCCGCGGGTCCCGGGTGAACTGATCCACCTGGCCCTCCCGCAGGGGGCCGCCCCGCAGGGCTGAGGGGCGAGCGATGTCCTGGCTGGATCGGGTGCGCGGGCTACTGCGTTCCAACGACGAACTGGCCTCGGCCGACCTGCACCGGTTGGCCGAGGACCTGGGCGCCGACGCCATCGCGACCTGCACCGACCGCAGCCGCGTGACCCTGCGCGGCACGATCGACGTGCTGACCGTCCGGCCGCGCGAGGACACCCCGTGGTTGGAGGCCGAACTCTCCGACGGCACGGGTCGGGTCACGCTGATCTGGATGGGCCGCCATGAGATCCCCGGCATCGAGGCCGGTCGGGAACTGCTCGTCACCGGGCGCATCTCGGTGGCCGACGGGACCCGTCGGCTCTACAACCCGCACTACGAGTTGCTCTGATCCTCCGGGTCCTCGTCCTCACCCACCACGCGCTCGCGGTGGACGCCGGGGGCCAGGAACTCGGCCAGCTCCAGCTCCGCGTCGGGGTTCACGACGAACAGCAGTTCGTCCTCGCCCTCGAGGGCGGAGTCGGGGCGGGGCGGGTACGCCGTCCCGTCACGGATGATCGCGACGAGCACGGCTCCACCGGGGAAGTCCAGGTCGGCGAGGCGCCGACCGACCGTCGGGCTGTCCAGGGGCAGGGTCATCTCGACCAGGTTGGTGCGCCCGCCCCGGAAGGCGAACAGGCGGACCAGGTCGCCCACCGTCACCGCCTCCTCGACCAGGGCGCACATGAGGCGCGGGGTCGACACGGCCACGTCGACGCCCCAGACATCGTCGAACATCCACTCGTTGCTCGGGTGGTTGACGCGGGCGACGGTGCGCGGCACCGCGAACTCCGTCTTGGCCAGCAGGCTGTGCACCAGGTTGACCTTGTCGTCGCCGGTGGCGGCGATGGCGACGTCCACGCGGTCGATGCGGGCCTCCTCCAGCGAGTCGACCTCGCAGGCGTCGGCGAGCAGCCAGTCGGCGCCCGGCACGCTGTCGGGCTTGATCGCGTTGGGGTCCCGGTCGATGAGCAGGACCCCGTGGCCGTTGGCCAACAGCTCACGGGCGATGGAACGGCCGACGTTGCCGGCCCCGGCGATGGCGACGCGCATGGTGGTCCTAGGCTCGGGCGGGAGGTTGGGCGAGGAGGCCCTCGATGCGGGGCACGTCCTCGTTGGTCGCGGCGATGTAGAGCATGTCGCCGTCGTGCAGGAGCGTCGCCTCGCCGGGGATCATCCCCTGCCCGAAGCGGCTGATGAACGGGATCCGGGCTCCGAGGGCCGTCTCCATGGCGGTGATGCGCTGGCCGACCCAGCCGTCGTCGGCGCCCAGCTGGATCAGGCGGACCTGCCCCGACGGGTCGCGCCAGGCGGGCTCCGAGCCCTCGGGCAGCAGCCGGCGCAGCACCTGGTCGGACGCCCACCGCACCGTTGCCACCGACGGGACGCCCAAGCGCTCGTAGACCTCGGCGCGGCCCTGGTCGTAGATGCGGGCCACCACGTTGTCCAGGCCGTAGGTCTCGCGCACCACCCGGGCGGCGAGGATGTTGGAGTTGTCGCCCGAGGACACGGCGGCGAAGCCGTCGGCCTCCTTGATGCCCGCGGCGACCAGCACCCTGCGGTCGAAGCCGATGCCCTTCACGGTCAGGCCGTGGAAGTCGGGACCGAGGCGGCGAAACGCGTCGGCGTCCTGGTCGATCACGGCCACCGAGTGGCCGCGCCGCTCGAGGGCCCGGGCGAGGGAGGCACCCACGCGACCACACCCCATGATGACGATGTGCACGGGGCTAGAGTGTACCCCCGTGAACATCACGGACGCCGTGAAGCGTCTGCTCGTCGGGCGCAAACTGGCGAGCACCCAACTGGGGGAGACCCTCCTCCCCAAGCGCATCGCCTTGCCGGTCTTCGCCTCCGACGCGTTGTCGTCGGTCGCGTACGCCCCCGACGAGATCCTGCTCACCCTCAGCCTGGCCGGGGTCGCGGGATTCGTCTTCTCCTGGCCCATCGCCCTCGGCGTGGCCCTCGTCATGTTCGTCGTGGTGCTGAGCTACCGGCAGACGGTCCACGCCTATCCCTCGGGCGGCGGTGACTACGAGGTGGCCACCGTCAACCTGGGCCCGAACGCCGGGCTGACCGTGGCGTCCGCGCTCCTGGTCGACTACGTGCTGACGGTGGCCGTGTCGGTGAGCTCGGGGGTGCAGAACGCGAAAGCACTGTTCCCCATCTTCATCGGGCACGAGGGCATCGTGGCGGCCGTCCTGATCCTGCTGCTGATGGCGATCAACCTGCGCGGGGTACGCGAGTCGGGGACGGTGTTCGCGATCCCGACCTACGGCTTCATGGTCGCCGTGATCGGCATGGTCGTGGTGGGCCTGGTGCGCATCGTCGTGCTCGGCGAACCGCTGGCCGCCCCCACCGCCGGCTTCGAGGTCGTGGGCGACCCGTTCTACTCCCAACTGGAGGGCTTCGCCCTCATCGCCCTGCTGGCCCGGGCCTTCTCCTCGGGGTCGGCGGCACTGACCGGTGTCGAGGCGATCAGCAACGGTGTCCCCGCGTTCCGTGAGCCGAAGAGCCGCAACGCGGCGACCACGCTGGGCCTGCTGGGACTGGTGGCCATCTCCATGCTCGGTGGCATCATCGCGCTGGCCAACCTCACCGGGGCCAAGATGATCGACGAGCACGCCGGGGTGGTGTTCACCCGGGGCGGGGTGGTCGTCGAGGAGCACCAGGAGACGGTGATGGCGCAGCTGGCCATGACCGTGTTCAACCATTTCGAGCCGGGATTCGTCTTCGTGATCGTCATGACGATGGTGATCCTGTTCCTGGCGGCGAACACGGCGTTCAACGGGTTCCCGGTCCTCGGCTCGATCCTGGCCCGCGACGGCTACCTGCCCCGAGCGCTCCACACGCGCGGTGACCGGCTCGCCTACAGCAACGGCATCATCCTGCTGGCCCTGGCGGCGGTCGGGCTGGTCCTGGCCTTCAACGCCAGCGTCACGGCGTTGATTCAGCTGTACGTCGTCGGCGTCTTCGTGTCGTTCACGGTCAGCCAGCTCGGCATGATCCGACACTGGACGCGCCACCTCGCCGACGAGAAGGACCCCGCGGCCCGCCGGCACATGCAGCGCTCGCGGGCGATCAACGCGGTCGGCCTGACCTTCACCGGCACCGTGCTGGTCATCGTGCTGGCCAGCAAGTTCATCTACGGCGCCTACCTCGCTGTCCTCGCGATGGCCGTGCTGTTCTTCGTCATGAAGGGCATCAGCCGCCACTACGCGAAGGTGGCCCACGAGACGGCGCTGGACTCCGACGAGGCCCACACCCTGCCCAGCCGCGTGCGTGCCGTCGTGCTGGTGCTCGAGCTGAACAAGCCCGCCGTGCGCGCGATCAACTTCGCCCGCGCCAGCCGGGCCAGCAGCATCGAGGCCGTGATGATCGGCGCGGACCCCGACCACGTCCGCGAGACCCGGGCCGTCTGGGACGCCAACGACCTCGGCGTGCCGCTGAAGGTGCTCGCCTCACCGTTCCGCGAAGTGGTCGGGCCGTTCGTCGCCTACGTCAAGGGCCTGCGCTCGGGCAATCCGCGCGACGTCGTGATGGTGTTCGTGCCCGAGTTGGTGGTCGGCCACTGGTGGGAGCGGCTCCTGCACAACCAGACGACCCTGTGGATCAAGACCCGAC
>CALMPQ010000059.1 GCA_937872005.1 uncultured Propioniciclava sp. | reverse complement strand
CGGCGGCCACGGTGTTGCCGAACAGTGTGTCAGGTGACTTACTTGGCGGCTTGGATCTTGTCGTACATCGCCTTGGTCACGTCGCTGGTGAGGAACTGGTCCTTCAGCGGCGCGAGGGCCTTGGTGTAGGCGGCCTCGTCGACCTCGGTGAACGTGGCGCCGCCGGCCTTGGCGTCAGCGGTGGCCTTCTCGGTGTCGGTCTTCCAGTCGGTGGTGTGCTTCTTCCACGCGTTCTCCCAAGCGGTGTCGAAGGCCTTGCGGTCGGCCTCGGACATGCTCTTCAGCTTGTTCGTGTTGATGATCACGAAGTCAGCACCCACGAGGTGGCGGGTGTAGCTGAAGTGCGGGGCCACCTCGAAGTGCTTCTGGCTGAAGTACGAGGGCTCGTTGTTCTCGGCGCCGTCGATCACGCCGGACTGCAGGCCGGTGTAGACCTCGCCGTAGGCCATCGGCGTCGGCGAGCCGCCGAGCGCGTTGATCATCGCGATGAAGATCGGGCTCTCCTGGACGCGGATCTTCTTGCCCGCCAGGTCGGCCGGGGTCTGGGCGGCGCCCGACTTGAGGTAGATGTTGCGGGCGCCCTGGGTCAGGCCACCGAGCACGGTGATGTTGTTGCTGGACTCCAGCGACTTGTACAGGTCGCCGACGATCGCGTCGTCGGAGAGGACCTTCATCTGGTGGTCGACGTTCTCGAAGACCTTCGGCACCGAGAAGATGACGAAGTCCTTGTTGAGGTTCTCCAGCTGCGGGGCCGAGACGACGGCCATGTCGATGACGCCGGTGCTGACCGACGAGATGTACTCGTTCTGGTTGCCCAGGGTCGAGTTCGGGAACAGCTGGAGGTTCCAGCGGCCGTCGGTCGAGCCCTTGAGCTCCTCGCCCATGGCGGTCAGGGCGACGTGGGTGGTGTGCTTCTCGGTCTGGTTGTGGGCGACCTTCATGGTCACCGGCGCGCCGCCGCCCGCCGCACCCGGGGCGGCTGCCCCGCCCCCGCAGGCCGCGAGCCCGAGGGCCGCGATCGCGGTCGTCGCCACGAGGGCGAGTCGAGTCTTCTTCAGCATGTTCTCTCCATTCGTGCGCACAACCCCGTCGTTGGCTGCGCTGCCTTCCCGGTCGTGTGGCGAAGGGGCAGACGTCCTGCCCTCGCTTGGCGTCCATCTTCGACCCGGACGCCGCCTGTCGGCCCTCTGTTTCCAACAGTTGCCATGGACTTTGGGGCAGCCCACCCACTGGGACGTCGTGCGTTCTGTCTGCGCCGTTGCCTACCCTCGAGGTGACGTACCCCCAGGAACAAGGACCCGCCCCCATGGAAACCTCGGTTCCGGACGCAACGCGTCCGCGCATCCGCCTGCGCCGCAGCCCCCTCTGGCTCGCCGCGGGCATCCTCGCCGTCTGCCTTGGCGGTCTGGCCTCGGCCTTCGTCTACCTGCAGGTCGCGGCGTCCGACCCCGTGCTGCGGGTGAACCGGACGATCCACCGCGGCGAGGTCATCCAGGCCGCCGACCTGGCCGTCGTGCACGTCGGGACCGGGCTCGACGTGAAGACCGTCCCGGGCAGCAGGGCGGGCGAGGTCGTCGGCCAGGCCGCCGTCACCGACCTGCCCGGCGGCGGCCTGCTCGTCGACGGGTCCTGGGGCGACTCGAGCGTCCCGGCCGGCAGCGCGCGCGTCGGCGTCCGGCTCGGCTCGGGTCGGTTCCCGGCCACCGACCTGCGGCCCGGCACGACCGTCCTCGTCGTCGCGCTCCCCGCCCAGGGTGTGCCGGACGAGGAACTCCCCGGCAGCGTCACCGCCACGCTCGTCGGGCAGGCGAGCGGGCAGAGCGACGGGTCCACCCTGTTCGCACTGAACGTGCCCGCCGGCTCGGCCGAGTTGGTCGCCCGGCTCGCTTCCGCCGACCGGGTCGCCCTCGTGCAGACGGGCAACGGACGATGACGCTCCTCGTCCTCGCCTCGGCGTCGGGCGCGCCCGGCGTCACCACCACCGCGCTCGGCCTCACCCTCGCGTGGCCCCGCGCCGTCGTCCTCGTGGACGCCGACCGCTCCGCCCCCCACACCATCCTGGCCGGCCACCTCGCCGGGCAGGCCACCCACGGCCACGGCATGCAGGGCCTCCTCCAAGCCCATCGCGAGCGGCTCCCCATGGGGGCGGCGCTCACCTCCGAGGCGCGCCCCCTCCCCGACCTCCCCCGTCCCCCCGGCGCGGACGCCCCGGGCGAGCGTCGGTTCGTCCCCGGCTTCACGCAGCTGGGGTCCGTCGACCTCTTCGAGGGCGCCTGGCCGTCGGTGGTCGACGCGGCGCGCGAGGAGCCCTTCGACGTGCTGGTGGACGCCGGGCGCACGGGCCACCGCGGGCTGCCCGCGAACCTGGTCGCCGGCGCGGGCGCGGTCGCGCTGGTGTGTCGCACGTCGTTGACCTCGCTGGCGGCCCTGCGCCTCCACCTGGGGCCGCTCGTCGAGACGGGTCCCCCCGGCCGGGTGGGGCTGGTCGTGGTGGGCCCGGGGCGTCCGTACGGGGTGCGCGAGGTGGCCGAGCAGTTCGGCGTCCCGGTGCTGGCCGAGGTGGCGTGGGACCCGACCGCCGCCGCCGAGCTGCACGAGCCGGGGCCGGTCGGCAAGCGCTGGCCGCGCACAGCCCTGGGCCGCTCCCTGGACCGGGCCGCGGCGCAGTTGAGTCGCACCCTGCGGGCCGGCGAACTCGAGGAGGCATCGTGACCCACGCCGCCGCCATGCGCCGCCTGGCCGACATCCCGCTGATCGCGAGCGCCCCCGACAGCTACGCGGTGGCGCCCGAGGAGATGCGCCGGGCCGCGACGCCGTTGCCGGGCGACCACGAGGTCGACTGGGGCCTCGTCGTGGTGCTGCGCCGGCAGGTCTCCGACCAGGTCACCCGCGAGACCGAGGCGTACGCCGAGCGCGTCGGCACCCCGATGCCCGACGCCGACCGGCGCCTGCTCGCCCGCTCGATCATCAGCCGGACCGTGCAGGCCCACGCCGCCGACCAGGTTGACCGGGGCGAGTTCTGGTCCGTCGAGCGCGAGCACGCCTACGCGGACGCCCTCGAGGACGCGATCTTCGGCTACGGCCGCCTGCAACCCCTGTTCGAGATGCCCGACGTCGAGAACATCGAGATCCACGGCTGCGACTCGGTGGTCGTCCAGTACGGCGACGGGCACCGCGTCGAGCTGCCCCCGGTCGCCGACTCCGACGAGGAGCTCATCGAGGCCATCCGGTTCCTGGGCGAGTCGGTGAGCCCGCCGCGGCCGTTCGACGACGCGCACCCCACCATGACGCTGGCGCTCGGCAACCGCCACCGCCTGCACGCGATCGGGTTCGGGCTGAGCTTCCGCCCGTCGATCGTGATCCGCCAGCACATCCTGACCACCATCGACCTGCCCGACCTCGTCGACCGGGGCATGATGCCCGACGACGTCGGGCGCCTGCTGCACGCGGCCGTGCTCAACCGCACGTCGATCGTCATCGCCGGCGACCAGGGTGCCGGCAAGACCACCCTGCTGCGCGCGCTGATCGCGTCGATCCCGCACAACGAGCGGTTCGGCACGCTCGAGACCGACTACGAGCTGCTCACCCACCTCCAACCCGGACGCCGCAACATGCTCGCCCTCCAGGCCCGGGTCGGGCTCGGGGAGGTCACCGATGGGCGCAGCGTCGGGGAGTTCTCCGTGGCCCAGTTGATCCCCGAGGCGCTGCGCCAGAACTTGGCGCGGCTCGTGGTCGGTGAGGTGCGTGGCGTCGAGGCGGGCGCCATGTTCGAGGCGATGCAGTCGGGAGCGGGCACGTTGTCGACGACGCACTCCCACTCGGCCGTCTCGACCATGGACCGCCTGGCTGCGCGCGTGGCGCAGGGCGGCGTCCTGAGCGTGGACGAGGCCTATCGCCAGATCAGCATGCACATCGGGTTCATCGTGCACGTGCACCTGGTGGACGACACCTGGCGCGGCGGCGTCCGCACGCGCAAGGTCAGCCAGGTGCTGGCGCTGACCGGCGCCATGGAGGGCAACCGGCCGGTGACGCACCTGGTCTACCAGGCGGCGTCCGAGACCGAGCCGGAGCGCTTCCAGCCCGAGCCGCGCACGATGGACGAGCTGGGTCCCTTCCACGCGAGCTGGCGGGCCGAGCCGTGACCCTGGTGCTGGCCGTCCTGGCGGCGATGTTGTTCGTGGCGGGGCTCGTGATCCTCGCCGCCGTGCTTGCGGGGGTGTTGGAGGCCCAACCGCGCACCCGGTCGTCCACAGGCCTGTGGACGAAGGTTGTGGACGGTGTGCACGCGATGTCGCGGCGTTCCCGCCTGACGGCTGCGCTGGGTGTGGTCGGCGGGGTGGTCGTGACCCTGTGGACAGGCTGGCCCCTCATGCTCGTCGTCGTGCCGCTGGCCGTCCACGGGGTGCCGCACCTGCTGTCGGCGCCGACCCAGAACCAGGTCGAGTTGCTGCAGGCGCTCGACCGGTGGGTGCGCGGCATGACCGCCACCATGGCCACCGGCAAGTCGATCACCGATGCCCTGCGCCTCTCCGCCCGGACGCCGCCGCCCCTGCTGGCCGACCACCTGGTCCTGCTCATCCGGCGCCTGGACGACCGGTGGCCGGCCCCCCAGGCCCTGCTGGCGCTGGCCGACGACCTCGACTCACCCGACGCGGACGCCGTGCTCGCCAGCCTCGTGCTGGCCGCCCACCGCGGCGGGATCGGCGCGACCGCGACGCTGGCCGCGCTGGCCGACACGATCCAGGAGCGGCTGAAGGCGCTGCGCGAGATCGAGTCCGAGCGGGCGAAGCCGCGCGCCGTGGTGAAGCAGGTGACCATCATCACCTTGACCCTGCTCGGCGGCTCGCTGCTGCTGGCGCGCGACTTCTTCACCCCGTACGGGACGCCGATCGGTCAAGTGCTGCTCGGTGCGCTCATCGCGGTGTACGTGGGGTCGCTGGTGGTGCTGCGTCGCATGACGCTGCCGCGCCGCCGCGAACGCATCCTGCGGAGCCTGGCATGACCGCCCTGGCGCTGGTGCTCCCCGGGGTGGTCGTGGCGCTCGGGATCGTGCTGCTCGTGGCCGCCTTCCGGCCGCGGCACGCCCGCCTCGATGACGCCCTCTCCGTGCTGGCCGACACGGCGCCCCCCGCCGCCGAGCCCTTTGAGGCGCCGACCGGCCTGGACCGGCTCGGGGCCTGGTGGGTCCGCAGCCGCCAGGTCGTGGCGCCGCAGGAGTTGCAGCGCCAGCTCCGGCTGCGCGGCCGGTCGCTGACCCGGCACTACGCGTACAAGCTCGTCGGTGCGGGCGTGGGCTTCCTGCTGCCGCTCCTGATGGGCGTGGCCCTCTGGGTGGGGTTCGGGGAGTCGCCGCTGGTCCCGCTGGTGCTCAGCCTGGCGCTGGCGCTGGTGGGCTTCCTGGTGCCCGACCTGCTGTTGCGCAGCGCCGGTGCCGATGCCACCGAGGACGCGACCGAGGCCTTGTTGACCTTCTTCGACCTCGTCACCCTCGAGCGGCTCGCCAACCAGTCCGGTACCCAGTCACTGCACGCCGCCGCCGCCCTGTCGGACGCCCCCGTGTTCGCCGACATCCGCGCGGCGCTCGACCGCGCGCGACTGCAGCAGCGGGCGCCCTACACCGACCTGAAGGAGCTGGGGCGCGAACTCGACCTGCCCGCCCTGCGTGATCTGGCCGATGTGATGCGGCTCGACGAGTCGGGCGCCTCGCTGTCCTCGGCGCTGCGCGCGCGCGTCAAGGAACTGCGCGACGGCCACCTCACGACCATGAAGATGGCGGCCTCCGAGGTCTCGGAGCGGATGACCATCTTCATGGTTATCCCCAGCCTCGTGCTCGGTTTGTTCTTCCTCGTGCCTCCGCTGCTTACACTGGTGACCAGCGGTTGATCCACCCCCAACCACCCTCAACAAGGAGACCGTCCATGTCCATGACCCTCGTGCACCGTGCCGTCGGCACCGCCCACCTCATCCCCGCTCGCCTGCGTGCCCTGATGGCCCCGCGCGACGAGCGGGGCCTGTCCCAGTCCACCGAGCAGGCACTCCTGGTCGCCGGCGCCATCGTCGTCGCGCTGGGGATCGGCGCCGGGGTGCTCGCCTTTGTCACGGCGCGGCTCGCCGCGCAGGGCGTGACCTTCGGGGAATGACCCGCTCCGACAGGGGACTGTCGGGCTCGGCGCAGTGGGCGGTCATCGTCCCGGTCCTCCTGTTCACGGTGCTCGGCGCCATCCAGGCCGGGCTGTGGATGTACGGGCGCACCGTGGCCTCCCACGCGGCGATCGTGGCGGCCGAGGAGGCGGCCCTCCTCGGCGCCTCCGAAGCCGACGCCCGACAACTCGGTGTCGAGGTGGCCACGGGGGGCGGCCTGACCGACCTGCGTGTGCACCTCGTCGTCGACGCCAACAACGCCCGGGCCACCGTCCAAGGGCGTATGCCCACCTTCGTCGACCTGGGCCAGACCCGCGTCAGTGCCCAGGCGACCCGTCCCCGAGAGCAGGTGACCCGACCATGACCCGTCCCCCGTGGAGTCGGTGTGGCCGTGGTGACCGGGGCATGTCGATCTCGGTCGAACTCGCCCTGTTGCTGCCCGCGCTCGTGGTGATCATCGCCCTGTTCATCGGTGCCGGGCGCTTGGCGCTGGCCCGCATCAGCGTGCAGCAGTGGGCCGACTCCGCCGCCCGGACCGCGACGCTGGCGCGCGATGCGTCCTCGGCCCAGTCGCGCGCCCACGCCGTCGTGACCTCCGACGCGGCCGGCTCCGGCCTGCGCTGCGCGGGGGGGTGGGGCCTCACCGTCGACACCGCGGCGTTCACCCTGCCGCCCGGGCGTGAAGGATCGGTGCACGTCACCGTCCGCTGCCCGGTCACCTTGGGTGACCTCCTGCTGCCGGGGGTTCCCGGCACCGTACTCGTCGAGGGCAGTGCCGCCTCGACCCTGGATCGCTACCGAGGGAGAGGCTGAGATGCGACGTCTTCTGGCCCTGATGGCCCTGCTCGCGATGGTGGTGGGCCCACCCCTGATGCTCCTGGCGTGGGGCTTCACGGACTGGGGCGCGATCACCCTGTGGAGCCCCACCGATGTCCGGGTGCTGCTCGGTGCCCTGACGGTGGTCGGCTGGCTGGCGTGGGCGGTTTGGATGCTCGCCCTCGCCGTCGAACTCGTCGTCGCCGTCTCGGGGTGGCGCATCACCCTCCCCGGCCTGGGGCTGCCCCGCGCCGTCGCCTCGGCGCTCATCACCACGATCCTCGCGGCGGGCGTGTCCTCGATCGCCCAGGCCGCGCCCGCCGTCGCCCCGCCGACGACGGTGACCGCCCGTACCGCTGCGGAGCAGCCCGCGGGCGAGGCCACCGAACTCGTCCAGGTTGAGGCAGCTCCGGAGGGACCCACCCACACGGTGTCGGTCGGGGACGACCTCTGGAGCCTCGCCCAGCGCTACTACGGCGACGGAACCCAGTGGCGCCTGATCGTGGCGGCCAACCCCTCGTTGCAGGCCGACCCGATGCAACGCCTCACGCCGGGGGCGGTCCTGTCCGTCCCCGACCCCGTCCACCTGGTCACCGTGCGCCAGGGCGACACCCTCAGTGGCTTGGCCCTCACCCACCTCGGCGACGCGGACCGTTGGCCGGAGATCCACGCGCTCAACGCGCACCGGGTCGCCGACCCCGACCTCATCCACCCCGGGTGGGTCCTCAAGGTCCCCCTGGTCCTCGCCGCGGCGCCGGACGCCCCCGCGCAGGCTCCCCTCCCGGATCCGGTTCCCCTCCCCGAAACGATGGTGGAGGCAGACCCGGTGGCGGAGGCCGAACCCCGCAGCGAGACGCCCCCCGCACCACAGACCGTGACGCACCTCGCCCCGGCCACCGATGCCGCCCCGGCGGCCGGACTGCTGGGCGGGATGACGGCGCTGTCGGCCGCCGCCGTCCTCGGTGGGATCGGATTGCGGCGCCGCATCCAGGAGCACGCGCGGCCCCTGGGCCGCCGCTACGCCCAGCCCGTCGGCGCGCTGCCGCGCTACGAGGCGGCACTGACGCAGGTCGCCCCGGCCGAGGCC